>DASSSM010000104.1:0-16156 GCA_035708425.1 Pseudolabrys sp. | reverse complement strand
GGATTGATCTATGCGACCGATTACAATGCCGGACTTTATATTCTTGAATTCGACGGTGCCTGACGCTTACGCGCTCATCTTCTGCATGAGCGCGTCGGACACTTCGAAGTTCGCGTAGACATTCTGCACGTCGTCGCTCTCGTCGAGCGATTCGATCAGCTTGATGATTTTTTCGCCGGCCTCATCATCAAGCGCAATCGTGTTTTGCGGCTTCCAGAGCATCGCCGATTTGCGCGGCTCGCCGAATTTGGCCTCAAGCGCTTTTGTGACGTCGTTCAATGAGTCCGGCGTCGTAATGACCTGGTGGCCGTCCTCGTTCGAGATCACATCCTCGGCGCCTGCGTCGATCGCGGCCTCCAGCATCGCGTCGGCACTGCCAGCCTTGGCATCGTATTCGACCACCCCGACATGGCTGAACATGAATGATACCGCGCCGGTCTCGGCGAGGTTCCCGCCATTCTTCGAGAAGATCGCCCGTACCTCGCCAGCCGTGCGATTCCGGTTGTCAGTCAACGCTTCCACGATGACCGCCACGCCGCCCGGTCCGTACCCCTCGTAACGGATCTCGTCGTAGCTTTCGGTGTCGGCGCCTTGCGACTTCTTGACGGCGCGCTCGATATTGTCCTTCGGCATGTTTTCGGCGCGGGCCGCCAGGATCGCAGCGCGCAAGCGCGGATTGAACGCCGGATCCGGCATGCCTAGCTTGGCGGCAACGGTAATTTCACGCGCAAGCTTGCCGAACAGCTTGGAGCGCGCCTTATCCGCGCGCCCCTTTTTGTGCATGATATTCTTGAATTGGGAATGACCAGCCATAACCAGCGTCAATGTTTGTGGGGTGCCGGCGCTATATAGTCCGGCGCGCGCGGAAAATAAATATCGCAGATCGCCGAACTTTGCCGGCGAGCCGCCCGAATATCAGGCAGCAACCGCAACGTTTCGAAGGATTGCGCCGATGCGTGCGCCGATTTTCGAGACGTTCTGATGGACGCGCGTCTTGTAGCGGATGACGGCATCCCGATCGACAAGGAAGAACTTCTGCTGTGGCCAGGTGCGGCCAAATATGTCGATCAACATGCTGCGGAACTGACCCGCCGAAAGGTCGGGCTGCTGCGCCGACATCTCTGCGTAGGCCGCAAGATCGGCCGAGGTGAGCGCGCATAACAGGGCCACCGGTACGGTCGAGTAGACCTGCCTGTGCTGCTGAATGGTGCTGATCGCTCGGTCGAGCGCGAATTCGGGACCGAGATCGCCGTTAATGACCAAAGGCTCATCGTTGGTGGCGCGCGCGAGCGGAAACTGATCGATCAGCCAGTCGCCCGCATGAACAACATTGTTGCGGCCACGCCCGAACATCAGCACGTCATCCTCGTAACGCGCGAACCAGGTATCGAGCCGGTCAAGGACACGGTCGAATGCCGGCCGCGCGATCAGCTCCCGGCCTTGCGTGCTGAAGATGCCAATGGCGGACTTCGCGCGCGAAATGACCTCAAGCGCGCCGTCGCCAAGGAGCGGCGGGAACAGGCTGCTGCCGGCGCCGAGGATGACAAGATCGTAGTTCTGCTGCGCCTGATCGAGCATCGCGGGAGTCAGATGATCAACCCGGCACTCACCCGGCAATATTGCATTGATCAGCTGGCGGCCCAGCCGCGCGGCAAGATCATTGATATCGTCGCCTGAAATCACGGCCACGTTGCGCGATGCAACCGGAGAAAGGCGCTCCGCCGGAGTCAGCCGCATGAGCATCTGCGATTCATCAACCGGGGCGGTGCTCTCGATGCGAAAACCATAACGATCGAACAGTAGCGCCAGGTGGCAGAGACTCATCCGATTGACAAGACCCTGCGCGCGCTCGCCGTTTTTGGCGAGATCCGTCGGATAGCAGCTGAGGAGGATGTCGCGCTTGCAGAAGCGCAAATGAGTGAACAGGCTTTCGATGTCTTTGACGCGCTCCAGCACGCCGAGCAGCACGATCACGTCGGCCCGCATCGCGGCTTCGGTGGGGAATTCGTCGGTACTCAAGCCGGTGTCGTGCGCCCGGCGCTTCTTGCCGGCGCCGACATAGCTGCAGCCATTCGGCACCAAGGTCCGCAATGCAGGGCTCGCACCGAGATCGAGGATACGCGCACCGGCGGGTATGAACTGCGCGGCAAGCTCGGCACGCGGATCAGGCTTCGCCTGTGACGAGGTTGACTGGCGGTCGGGGTCCGCCGGCAGCTCCAGCGCAAGATTGCTGTTGACGAAGAGAGCCATATGCTCCGTGCCGAGGTCGCGCTGCCGGACCCAGCACATGCCGGCGAATCAATTCCGTCTACCGAATCATCGCCGCGATTCGCGGTCAACTGCGCAGATTGAAAAAAGTCAGTTCCAGAAGCTCGGCCGGGCTTCCTGCAGGATACCGCCGAGGCGGACGGCACCGACCTTGCGCGCGAGCCCGGTCGCATCATCGGTCTCGACGGCGAGGCCGCACAAGGTCGCAGGGCCATTCGACGCCTCGAACTTCGCGCCGGGCAATTTGCGCAGGAAGCGATTGAGCGGCTCGTCCTTGTTCATGCCGATAATGGAGTCGTAGTCGGCAGTCATGCCCACATCGGAGACAAAGGCCGTGCCGGCTGGAAGAATGCGGTCGTCGGCGGTGGGCGCGTGCGTATGAGTTCCCACGACCAGACTGGCGCGCCCGTCGGTGAAATAGCCCATCGCCTGCTTTTCGCTGGTCGCTTCGCAGTGAAAATCGATCACGATCGCGTCCGCACCGGTTTTGAGGGCACAGGCCGCCAGCTCGCGTTCGACCGCGGCGAACGGGTCGTCGAGCGGGTCCATAAAAATCCTGCCCATGGCGTTGATCACCAGCGCCCGTTTGCCGTTCTTGGCGTCAACCAGCGCAGCGCCGCGGCCCGGCGTGCCCTTCGGAAAATTGAGCGGTCGAATGAGGCGCGGCGCGCGCTCGATGAAGACCAACGCTTCGCGCTGATCCCACGCGTGATTGCCGAGCGTGATCGCATCGGCGCCGGCATCGACGAGCTCATTGTAGATGACCTCGGTGATGCCGAAGCCGCCCGCCGCGTTCTCGCCGTTGACGACAACGAGGTCGAGCTTCCAATCGGAAATGAGCGCGGGCAGCCGTTCGATCACGATGGTCCGCCCGGTGCGGCCGACAATGTCGCCGATAAAAAGAATACGCATACGCTATTTCGTCTCGCGCAAATCGATGACTTCGCGCTCCGTTAACACGAAATCGAGGCGCGCGTCGCGATCGGTGGCGGGGATAGAAGCGATCTCCTGGGCCGCGAAAGCAATGCCCATCGCAACGGCCTTCTTCTTGGCCCGCAGCGCGTTGATGGTCATGTCGTAATAGCCGGCACCGTACCCGATGCGATGACCGGCCCGGTCGAATGCCGCGAGCGGAACGATAAGAATGTCAGGCGCAACCTCGGGCGCTTCGGCTTTAGGCTCGCGGATACCCCACTGACCGCGTGCAAGCTCGTCACCGAAAGCGTAGGCCCGCATGATCAGCGGCTTGCCGCGTCCGGCAATCGCCGGAAGCGCAAGCCGTGCGCCGAGTTGGGCAGCCTTGCGCATCAAGGGAAGAGGATTGATCTCCGTCTTCATCGGCGAAAATCCGGAGATGATCATGCCCGTCGTGATGGTTACAGGAAACGGGCGCGCTGCGATCGCTTCAGCTGCGGCGGCACGCTCATCCGCCGGCAAAGCGTCGCGCCGGGCGAATGCCTGCTCGCGCAGCTGCGCTTTGGGTGAATCCGTTTCTGCGATGCTTGCCATTGTAAATAAGTGCGGAGCCGCGATGGCCGTTGGAGCATCGATCCCGGGTTCCCTACGAAAGTAGGTGGGCGCCATATGACCGAACCCACGAGCCCGGCCAGGGACAGCTCCCTTAAGGATCGATAAGGCCCCGGGGATTGTGTCTCCTGACGCACCCCGCAGCCCCGCCTCTGGAATGTAGTGGTTATACGGGAACGGCGCTACTCACCGCGAATGCGATCAGCCGATGGCGACACTGCCGCCATTACTGACGGTCTGATTGAGCTTTTTGGTAATACCTTCGATCCGCTCTGCAGCCGAATTGAATGCGCCAACCACAGCGTCGGATGCAGCTTTGGCACGATCAGCCGCGACAAGCCGGGCGTCATGCAAGGCGGTGATCTCCTCGTCCAGCCGCCGCGCCTTCTGCGTGGCTTCGACGAGCTCGTCGGCGAGCATCAGCGCGGCCATGACTGTCAGGCGCGTGTCGCCGATCTCTCCAAATTTGCGACGCAGATCGATAATGCGCTGATCGATGTCGTGCGCAAGCGTCTGCAACTGTTCTTCCTGTCCGTCCTCGCAAGCGAGGCGGAATTGTCGGCCGGCGATGGTTGCATTCACCTGGGCCATGATCTCACTCGTGCATATCCACCACCGATTGGATCGATGTGATCGCGGCATCCAATCGATCGGCGATCTCGCGATTGGTCGTCTCAAGACGCCGCGACCGCGCAGCCTCGACATCGAGTGCGGCGGCGAGCCGTGTGCGGTCAACGCCGAGTGCCTGAACCTGCGCGGCGAGACCTTCTTCGTTGCGATCGGCCTGCTTGCGCCGCTCTACCGCGGCATCAAGCGCGTCAAGCGCGAGCGCCAGACGCTTGACCGCGGCATCGATTGCGCTTTCCTCGCTCATAGCCTGACCCGCACAAAAACTCTTGTTGCGGCAGATATTTAGACAAAGAAACTTAAGGGCTGCGCAACCATGACGTCAACGCTTGGCGGACGATTTGCCCAGTTGTTTTCGCGACCTGTGAATGGCCTTCCGGCACCCTGCCGGTCACATTGACTCAGGGGACTCACATGCTATCCACCCCGCCAAAAGGCCCCATTCCATGAGTGCAAAAGCCTCGCCGACGGCAGCTGCGGCGCCCGTAGAGCGTCGTGAGCAACCGGTCGCCGGTTCCGCCATTGCCCATTCGGCAATGGCGAATGCGATTCGCGCGCTGGCGATGGACGCGGTCGAACAGGCCAAGTCGGGCCACCCCGGCATGCCAATGGGCATAGCCGACGTCGCAACGATTCTTTTCACGCGCTTCCTGAAATTCAGCCCCGGCGACCCGGCCTGGCCGGACCGCGACCGCTTCGTGCTCTCGGCCGGGCATGGATCGATGCTGATCTACGCCCTGCTCTATCTCACCGGCTACGAGGCGATGACGATCGACCAGATCAAGCGTTTTCGTCAGCTGGGCTCGAACACCGCCGGTCACCCGGAGTACGGGCACACACCCGGCGTAGAGACAACGACCGGACCGCTCGGACAAGGCCTCGCCAATGCAGTCGGCATGGCAATCGCCGAAAAGCATCTCGCGGCAGTGTTCGGCGATGGCATCGTCAGTCACAAGACTTATGTGATCGCGTCCGACGGCGACCTGATGGAAGGCATCAGCCAGGAAGCGATTGCGCTCGCGGGGCATCTCAAGCTGAACAAGCTGATCGTGTTGTTCGACGACAACGGCATTTCAATCGATGGCGCATTGTCGCTCGCCGATAGCGTCGATCAGATCAAGCGCTTCGAGGCGGCTGGCTGGAGCGCATCGCGGATCGACGGCCACGATCCTGCGGCGATCGCTTCCGCGCTCGAGAAGGCGCAAAACTCCGACAAGCCCGTTCTGATCGCGTGCAGGACCAAGATCGGCTTCAGCGCGCCCACCAAGCAGGGCTCGGAGAAGTCGCACGGATCGCCGCTCGGCGCGGAGGAAATCGCGGGGGCGCGCAAGACGCTCGGCTGGACGGCCGCCCCGTTCGAGGTTCCTGCCGATATTCTCAAGGCTTGGCGTACGGCGGGTGCGCGCTCGCAAGCCGCACATGCGGACTGGAAAAAGCGGCTGGCGGCATTGGATGGCGGCAAGCGTGCCGAGTTCGAGCGCCGCATGCTTGGCAAGATACCGCAACAGACGCTCGATGCCGCTATTCGCGCGGTGAAGGAAAAGCTCGCGGCGCAGTCCAAGGACATAGCGACGCGAACCGCATGCGAATTTGCGCTCGAAAGCCTGATCCCAGCGTTGCCCGAGATGATCGGCGGCTCAGCCGATCTCACCGGATCCAACAACACGCGCACGAAGAGCATGAAGGCGATCACGGCCGCCGACTTCTCCGGACGCTTCATCCATTACGGCGTCCGCGAGCACGGCATGGCTGCTGCGATGAACGGCATGGCGCTGCATGGCGGCATCGTCCCCTACTCCGGCACGTTCCTCGTATTTTCCGATTACTGCCGGCCGGCGATCCGGCTCGCGGCGCTGATGGGCAGGCGTGTCATCCACGTAATGACACACGATTCCATCGGCCTTGGCGAAGACGGACCGACACATCAGCCGGTTGAGCACCTTGCGGCTCTGCGTGCCATTCCGAATCTGCTGGTGTTTCGCCCGTGCGACGCAGTGGAAACCGCCGAGTGCTGGCAGCTCGCGCTCGCAATTGAAAACCGCCCAAGCATACTCGCGCTCACGCGGCAAAACCTGCCGCAACTGCGCAACCGGTTCGATGCCGAAAATATTTGTGCGCGCGGGGCCTATGAAATCGCGGGCCCGGACGCCGGGTCCGACGTGTCGATCTTCGCGACCGGATCCGAAGTCGCGATCGCAGTCGATGCTGCAAAGCTCTTGGCAGAGCGCGGCATCGCCGCGCGGGTGATTTCGGTCCCCTGCTTCGAGCTGTTCCTGGAGCAAAGCGAAGACTATCGGCGCGCCATCATCGGCGGTGCCCGCATCAATATCGGCGTCGAGGCCGCCGTGCGGCAAAGCTGGGACGCGATCATCGGTTCCGATGGCCTCTTCGTCGGGATGAACTCTTTTGGCGCCAGCGCGCCTTACAAGGAACTGTACAAAAAGTTTGGAATTACCGCGGAAGCGGTCGCCGGTGCGGCACTTTCCAAGCTTGGGAAGATGTGACCAGGCACTATATATCGCGACAAGACCGAATTAAGCCGGGAGTAATTCATGACAGTCCGTGTTGGCATTAACGGGTTTGGCCGCATCGGCCGCAATATCCTGCGCGCCATCGCTGAAGCCGGTCGCAAAGATATTCAAGTCATTGCCATTAACGACCTCGGACCGGTTGAAACGAACGCGCACCTGCTGCGCTATGACAGCGTGCACGGCCGCTTTCCCGGTCAAGTGACCGTCAAAGGCGACACGATCAGCATCGGAAACGGCGCCATTAAGGTGACGGCCGAGCGCGATCCAACGAAGCTGCCCTGGAAGGATCTCGGCATCGACATCGCGATGGAATGCACCGGCATTTTCACCGCTAAAGAAAAAGCCTCGGCGCATCTCACTGCGGGCGCCAAGCGCGTACTTGTCTCGGCGCCGGCCGACGGCGCCGATCTCACCGTTGTCTTCGGCGTCAACCACGACAAGCTCACCAAGGACCACAAGGTCGTCTCGAACGGTTCGTGCACGACCAATTGCCTGGCGCCCGTCGCCAAGGTGCTCAACGACGCGGTCGGAATTGAAAGTGGTTTCATGACCACGATCCACGCGTACACGGGCGATCAGCCGACCCTCGACACGCTGCACAAGGACCTCTATCGCGCGCGGGCGGCTGCGATGTCGATGATTCCGACGTCGACCGGCGCCGCAAAGGCGATCGGTCTTGTCCTGCCCGAACTCAAGGGCAAGCTCGACGGCGTCTCTATCCGGGTGCCCACGCCGAACGTGTCGGTCATCGATCTAAAGATCGTTGCCAAGAAGCAGACCACCAAGGAAGAGATCAACGATGCGGTCAAGCGCGCGGCGGAACAGCAGCTCAAGGGCATTCTTAACTATACCAACGATCCCAACGTTTCGATCGATTTCAACCACGACCCCCACTCGTCCACGTTTCACATGGACCAGACCAAGGTCATCAACGGCACACTGGTGCGCGTGATGTCCTGGTACGACAACGAGTGGGGCTTCTCCAACCGCATGGCGGACACGGCCGTCGCGATGGGCAAATTGCTCTGACGGTCGCTCCGGAGCGGCCTATGACCGGATTTCGAACGCTCGACCGCGTCGATGTGAAAGGCAAACGGATTCTGCTTCGCGTCGACCTGAACGTGCCGGTCGAGAACGGAGTGGTGACGGATGCGACCCGCATTGAGCGCGCGGCCCCGGCGATCACCGAGCTCGCCGACAAGGGCGGCAAGATCATCCTGCTCTCGCATTTCGGCCGGCCGAAGGGTCGCGATCCCAAGCAATCTCTGAAGCCGGTCGCCGCCGAGGTTGCGCGTATCATCAAGCGGCCGGTCAAATTTGCCGAAGATTGCATCGGGGAGCCGGCCGCGCGCGCGGTTGCCGCGATGAAGCCCGGCGACATCGTGTGCCTGGAAAACACCCGATTTCATCCGGGTGAGGAAAAGAATGACCCTGCCTTCGTTGCCGAGCTTGCGAAACTCGGCGACATCTGGGTGAACGACGCATTCTCCGCCGCGCACCGCGCGCACGCCTCGACCGAGGGTCTCGGTCACAAGCTTCCAGCCTATGCCGGGCGCACGATGCAGGCTGAGATCGAAGCGCTTTCGCGGGCCCTGGACCATCCGCAGCGACCCCTTGCAGCAATCGTCGGCGGCGCAAAGATTTCGACCAAGCTCGACTTGCTGGGCAATCTGCTCGACAAGGTGAATATCCTGATCATCGGGGGCGCTATGGCCAATACTTTCCTGCTCGCGCAGGGGAAAGCCGTCGGCAAATCTCTCGTGGAAGCCGACCTCGCCGGCACCGCGCGCGACATCATGGCAAAGGCCAAGGCTGCGAAGCGGGAGATCGTGCTGCCCGTCGACGCTGTCGTCGCGCAAAAATTCGAAGCGCGAGCGCCCTCCCGAGTCGTCGACGTCGACAAAGTCGGCGGCGCTGACATGATTCTCGACATCGGCCCGCGCAGCGTCGAGCAGGTGGTGTCTGTCCTGGCGCGCTCGAAGACGTTGGTATGGAACGGCCCGTTCGGCGCCTTCGAAATGGAACCGTTCGACAACGGCACCGTCGAAGTTGCGGAGGCCGGAGCGGAACTGAGCGAAGCCGGCGAGCTTGTCTCGGTGGCGGGCGGCGGAGATACGGTCGCGGCACTCAATGTCGCAGGCGTGGCCGACCGCCTCACCTATGTTTCAACCGCAGGCGGCGCTTTCCTGGAATGGCTCGAAGGCAAGGCCTTGCCCGGAGTCGAGGTGTTGCGGGTAAAATGACGCTGAGCAACGCCGCCGAATCTGAAGGGATGCGATGGAGAAAGCCATGAAACTCGATGAACTGAACAAGGTCGCTCAGGCCATGGTGGCGTCAGGCAAGGGCATTCTGGCCGCCGACGAATCCTCCGGCACGATCAAGAAGCGCTTCGACGCGATCGGCGTTGAATCGACCGAAGACATGCGGCGCGACTATCGCGAGATGCTCTTCCGCTCGGCCGAGGGCATGAAGCATATTTCCGGCGTCATCCTCTATGACGAGACCATCTGGCAAAAAGCCAAGGACGGCACGCCGCTGGTCGAGCTGATCAAGAAGGCGGGCGCGATTCCAGGCATCAAAGTCGACGAAGGCACGAAGTCATTGCCCGAGTGCCCGGGTGAAGTGGTGACCATCGGCCTCGACAAGCTCGCCGATCGCCTGCCGAAATATTACGAGCAAGGCGCACGCTTTGCGAAGTGGCGCGCCGTGATCGACATCGGCGCCGGGATTCCAACATGGACATGCGTACTCGCAAATGCCCATGCGCTGGCAAGATACGCGGCACTTTGTCAAGCTGCGCAGATCGTGCCGATCGTCGAGCCGGAAGTCTTGATGGACGGCGATCATAGTATCGATCGCTGCGTCGACGTCACCACATGGGTCCTCAAGGAGACCTTCCAGCAGCTTTTCTACAATCGCGTTGCGCTGGAAGGCATGGTGCTCAAGCCGAACATGGCGATCGCGGGAAAAAAGTGCGCGAAGCACGCCTCCGTCGAAGAGGTCGCCGAAAAGACCGTCAAGATGCTGAAGGAATGCGTGCCGGGCGCGGTTCCCGGCATCGCTTTCCTGTCAGGCGGACAGAGCGACGAAGAGGCAACCGCCCATCTCGACGCCATGAACAAGATCGGCAATCTGCCATGGAAGCTGACCTTCTCCTACGGCCGCGCGCTGCAGCATGCGCCGCAGACGACCTGGAAGGGCAAATCCGAAAACGTCGCTGCGGCACAACGGGCGTTCTCCCACCGCGCCAAAATGAACGGCCTCGCCGCGCTGGGCCAGTGGAAATCCGATCTGGAAAAGAAAGCTGCCTGACGTGCGAAAGGCCGCGTCGCGAGCGCGGCCTTTCGCTTTTTCGACCCCGTTGCGTGCGGGATCAGTCGCAATTGGTTTTCTGAACCGTCTTCGATCCGGTGATGTCTTCCTTGTGCACCGTCTTGGAAGAGCAATCGCCCGAGCCGGTCGTTTCCTTGGTGATCGTCTTTTTCTCGGTGCCAAGGAGCCCGTCTCGTTTCTCGATCGTGACCGACGTATTCGGCCTGTCGTGCTCGATCACGACGGCCGGGTCACGCCGTTCCTCGATGACGACTTGCGCGTTGGCGGAAAACGCGCCTATCGCGGTCGCGGCGAGCGCGACTGTGAGGACGTTGAGCTTCATGGTCGCCTCCTGTAATAAGCCTCGCCTGTAAACGCCCTGCCCGCTTCGGACGTTCCGACAATTTTCACACAATGTAAGGATACGAAACGTGATTGATCTTTATACGTGGACGACCCCAAATGGCCGCAAGATTTCCATTGCACTGGAAGAGTTCGGCCTGCCTTACACCGTGCATCCGATCGATATTTCTAAGGATGAACAGTTTGCGCCCGAGTTCCTGAAAATCGCTCCAAACAACCGCATTCCGGCCATCGTCGATCGGGATACGAACATTGCGCTGATGGAGTCCGGTGCGATCCTGATCTATCTCGCCGACAAGACGGGCAAGCTGATGCCGAAATCGGGCGAAGGACGTTACCGGGTGATCGAGTGGCTGATGTGGCAGATGGGCGGCCCCGGGCCGATGCTCGGTCAGGTGCACCACTTCGTGAAATACAACAAGGGCAAGGCGCCGTACGCCGAAGAGCGCTACCTGAAGGAAGCTCACCGTCTCTACAAGGTGCTCAATACGCGGCTTGAGGGCCGCGAGTTCGTTGCCGATCAGTACTCTATCGCCGATATCGCCATCTGGCCCTGGATCTCGCGCTTCGAATGGCAGACCATCGACATGAAGCAGTATCCCCACGTCAAGCGCTGGTACGAGACCATCGCGGCGCGCCCGGCGGTGCAGAAGGGCTACCGGATACCGAAGGACATGGGACCCGTGCCGATGCCGACATGAGTTGTCAACGGCTCGGCTTGGACGAAGGTTTAGCGGAGAATAATCTTTCTGACTGATTCGCCGGCGGCCGCGCCGGCACGGTGATGTTGCGTGCGTAGTGGGTGCAACCTCATCGAGGCCATGTCGAAACCACAGCCCAAACCAAGCCCCGCAAGATCCCCCGCCGAAGCGCTGCGACAGGCGGTTCTGTGTCATCAGCGCGGTCAACTGGGCGAAGCTGAAACACTTTATCTGTACACGCTCGACTCCGATCCGGAAAATTTCGACGCACTCCACCTCTACGGCGTTCTCAAGCATCAACGCGGCAACCATGCGGACGCGCTTAATTTTATCGCGCGCGCACTCAAGACCAACGCGCGGTCGGCGGCCGCGCACTCCCACTACGGCACGGTCCTCGCGATGCTTGGAAGGGCCGAGGACGCGCTCAAGAGCTACGACCGGGCCATCGCCCTCAAACCCGATTTCGCCGAAGCGCTCAACAACCGCGGCAACGCTCTGCGTGCGCTCAAGCGGCCGCAAGAGGCGCTGACGAGCTTTGATCGCGCCGTCGCGGTGCGGGCTGACTATGCGGAGGCTCTCAACAATCGCGGAAATTCCTTGGTCGATCTGGGCCGGCCCGAGGACGCGCTTGAAAGTTATGATCGGGCCCTCGCGCATCGCCCGAAATATGTGGATGCGCTGATCAACCGGGCAAATACCCTGCGTTTGCTGGGCCGCCATGACGAGGCGCTCGCCAGTTTCAATCGGGCTGTCCTGTTCAAGCCAGATCACGCCGAGGGTTACCTTGGTCACGGCAACACACTTCTGGCACTGAAAAGGCCAGCGGAAGCCGTGCACAGCTATGATCGCGCGATTGCGCTCGCGCCGGCTGCGGTTGATGCCCTCGCCAATCGCGGCCGCGCGCTGCGTGAACTCAAGCGTTACGATGAATCACTCTTGAGCTACGACCGTGCGCTGTCGATCAAATCGGATGACGCCGCACTGCTGGTCGGCCGCGGCAACACTCATTATGTGATGAAATCCTTTGCGGCAGCGCTTGCGGACTACGATCGAGCTCTAGCCATTCGGCCAGATTTCGCCGAGGCGCATGGCAATCGCAGCAATGCACTGCGCGAAATGGGCCGGCACGGCGAGGCGCTGGACGCGTGCAATCGCGCCCTCGCACTCAAGCCCGATTACAACGAAGGCTATAACAATCGCGGCAACGCGCTGATCGAGCTCAACCGCCCGGCCGACGCGCTTGCCGATTATGACCGCGCGCTCGAAGCAGCGCCCGACAATGTCTATGCGTGGGTCAATCGAGGCAACGCGCTGCGCTACCTTGATCGGGCCGAAGAAGCGAGCGAGAGCTTCGATCGAGCCATCGCGCTCGCTCCTGATCTCGCCGAAGCGCACTGGAACAAAGGCTTGCTGTGCCTTTCCGTCGGCGATTTCGCGCGCGGCTGGGCGGGCTATGAGTGGCGCTGGCGGCGCGAAGGAGAACTGCAGCCGCGCGACTTCACACAGCCGCAGTGGCGCGGCGAAACACTGGCGCGCAAGACCATCCTGCTGCACGCCGAACAGGGTTTCGGCGACAGCATCCAGTTCATTCGTTACCTGCCGATGGTTGCCGAGAAGGGCGGCAACATCATCCTCGAGATCCCCGACGGCCTGGTACCGTTGGTCGCGAAGGCCGCGAACATCGACGGCATCTATCGCCGTGGCGATAAGCTGCCGCACTTCGATGTTCACTGCCCGCTCATGAGTCTCCCGCTCGCCTTCGGCACGACGATCGACACCATTCCGGCATCCGTTCCGTATCTCCATGCGCCAGGCAAGCGCGCCAAAGTTTGGCGGGATCGGCTGGCGGACCTAGGGAGGCCACGGATCGGTCTCGTCTGGTCGGGAAAGCCAACCCACAAGAATGACCACAATCGCAGTATCGCGCTCCGCCGTCTCAAGCCCTTGTTGTCGGTGGCGGGCACGCAGTTCGTCAGCCTGCAACGCGAGTATCGTGCCAGCGACCTGGCGGCACTCGACCAACTGCCGATCCGGCGTATTGATGATCTTCTCACCGACTTCGCCGACACGGCGGCGGTGGTCGGCGAACTCGACCTCGTCATTGCTGTCGACACAGCGGTAGCGCACCTCGCCGGGGCAATGGCTAAGCCATTTTGGCTACTGGTTCCCCACATCCAGGACTGGCGCTGGTTGCACGGGCGTAACGATAGCCCCTGGTACCCGACAGCAAAATTGTTTCGGCAGCCGCGGATCGGCGATTGGGACGGGGCAATTGCAGCGATGGCAAAAGAGCTTGCGGATTTTGCGAAGGCCTGCGTCACCTTGGCCAAGTGACGATGCAGGTCAATTTTTCGCCTGATTAGGCTAGCATCCGACCGTCATGGCTTTGAGACCCAAGAACCCGGCGCCTCGTCCGGCACCCAGGCTCTACCTGATGACACCGCCGGTTGCGGACCCGTCCACATTTTTGGACCAGCTGGCTTCGGCTTTGGATGCCGGAGACGTTGCTGCGGTATTGCTGCGGCTGACCGAGGCCGACGGGCGCACCTTGGTCAATCGTGTCAAAGCGCTGGCCCCGGCGGTCCAGGACAAAGGCGCCGCACTTCTGCTCGATGGCCGCGCCGATTTGGTGGCGCGCGGTGGCGCCGACGGCGCGCATCTCAGCGGTATCGCGGATTTCACCGCCGCACTTGAAACGCTCAAACCCGAACGCATTGCGGGTGCGGGAGGGCTTGCCAGCCGGCACGACGCGATGCTGGCCGCCGAACAAGGCGCCGACTACGTGATGTTCGGCGAGCCGGATCCGACCGGAAAATGCCCGGCGTTCGCAGCCGTAGAAGACCGCGTCAGCTGGTGGGCTGAAGTCTTCGAAATTCCCTGCGTGGGTTATTCTGGGTCACTTGCAACGATTTCGCCGCTGGTCGCGGCCGGCGCCGACTTTATTGCGCTAGGCGATATGGTATGGCGTGAACCGGACTCCATTGCCGAAACGATCCGCGAAGTCGGTCGTTACCTTCGCCTTCCGGAGCCGGCCACATGAACCGGCCGATTTGCGGTGCCCTCGCCGCGTTGATGGCAATTGCTATGGTCACGACCGCCATGGCGCAGCCGACGAAAAATGCACCCGTGCCGACGCTGGCGCCGAATGCAACGCCCAACTCCGATCAGTCGAACGTTGATGTCGCTTATGGTGCCTTCCAGCGAGGGTTGTATCTCACCGCATTCAACGAAGCCGCGAAGCAAGCGCAACAGAACGATCCCGCAGCCATGACACTGCTTGGCGAGCTCTACGCGCAGGGCCTCGGCGTCGGGCGCGATGATTCAAAAGCGGCTCAATGGTACAAGATGGCCGCGGCCAAAGGCGATCGCGACGCGATCTTTGCGCTTGCGATGTTCAGTTTCCAGGGCCGCGCCGGTCCGCGCAATGTCGACGAGGCGGCGCGTCTGCTGGAGGCGGCCGCCAAGCTTGGACACCCGAGCGCGTCTTATGATCTCGGACTGCTTTATCTCCAGGGTCAGCAATTTCCGCAGGACTTCAAGCGCGCCGCCGAACTTTTCGTCATTGCGTCGGAAGCCGGCAACTCCGAGGCGCAGTACGCGCTTGCAACCATGTATAAAGAAGGCCGCGGCGCACCGAAGGACATCGGCAAGGCGATGCGTCTCATGCAGCAGGCTACCGTCGGCGGTAACATCGACGCGATGG
Source organism: Pseudolabrys sp. (assembly GCA_035708425.1). Taxonomy (GTDB): domain Bacteria; phylum Pseudomonadota; class Alphaproteobacteria; order Rhizobiales; family Xanthobacteraceae; genus Pseudolabrys. The sequence goes on along the minus strand of DASSSM010000104.1, from coordinate 1,124 downwards.
TGGAGTTCGCGATCGCCCAATTCAATGGAGACGGTACGGCCAAAGACGAAGCGGCTGCCGCACGCCTTTTCCTGAAGGCGGCGCATCTTGGCAGTCCTATCGCGCAAAACCGGCTGGCACGCATCCTGATGGCCGGTCGCGGCATGCCCGCCAACCCGACCGAAGCCGTCAAATGGCATCTCGTCGCCAAGGCCGGCGGCAGCAGCGATCCTGATCTCGACGTGTTCGCGTCAAAACAGAGCCAAGCGGTGCGCGACGCGGCGGACCAAGCCGCGAAGAAATGGTTGTCGACTGTGGTCGCGCGGCGGCCTTGACGACAGGCGCCTTCACGGGCAGACCGCAGGCCTCATGCAGCATTCAGCCTTGCTCAATGTCATGATCGCCGCTGCGCGCAAGGCCGCGCGCGCGATCAAACGCGACTTCGGCGAACTTGAAAAGTTGCAGGTCTCATTGAAGAGCCCGGCCAATTTCGTAACAGCCGCCGACCGTCGCGCCGAAGAAACCATTTACGCAGAACTAATGAAGGCAAGGCCGGGATATGGTTTTCTCGGTGAGGAAAGTGGCCGGCGCGAGGGCACCGACAAGAGCCATATGTGGATCGTCGACCCGCTCGATGGCACCACCAATTTCCTGCACGGCATCCCTCACTTCGCAATTTCGATAGCGCTCGAGCGCGACGGCGCCGTGGTCGCCGGCCTGATCTACAATCCGGCGACCGATGAAATGTTCATTGCCGAGAAGGGCAAGGGCGCGTTTCTCAACGATCAACGCATTCGCGTCGCAGCGCGAACGCGACTTGCGGAGGCGATCGTCGCGTGCGGAATTGCCCACCACGGACATGGCGACGTCGGCCTGTCGCGAAAGGAAGTCAGCGCGGTGCAGGAACACGTGGCTGGGGTGAGGCGCTTTGGCGCCGCTGCGCTTGATCTCGCCTGGATAGCGGCGGGACGGCTTGACGGCTATTGGGAAAGGACGCTGAAACCGTGGGACATGGCGGCGGGATTGGTCCTCGTGCGGGAAGCCGGTGGTTTCGTTACCGATTGTGACGGCCGGGACGAGATCCTCAGCAACGGCCACGTCGTCGCCGGCAATGAACCGATCCACAAAGGGTTGTTGTCCCTGCT
>DASSSM010000103.1:0-3424 GCA_035708425.1 Pseudolabrys sp. | reverse complement strand
TCGAAATCCGTCTTGCGCGCGATGGGTGCCGTTCGGCGCGAGGAATTTCTGCCACCCGATCTGTATGAATTTGCCTACGAGGATTCACCCCTGCCGATCGCCGGCGGCCAGACCATTTCTCAGCCGTACATCGTTGCTTTCATGATGGAGGCGCTGCTGCTCGAAGGCGGCGAGAAGGTTCTCGAAATCGGCACGGGCTCAGGCTACGCGGCGGCCATTCTCGCCGAGATAGCGAAGGATGTTTATTCGGTCGAACGAATTGGGCAATTGGCGGAAAAGGCCGCCGCCAAGCTAGCCGAGCAGGGATATCACAACGTGCACGTCCTGCACGGCGACGGGACCCGCGGTTGGCCCGCGCACGCGCCCTACGACGCGATTGTGGTCGCAGCAGGCGGCCCCAAGGTTCCGGAAACGCTGAAAATGCAACTCAAGATCGGCGGGCGCCTGGTGATACCGATCGGCAGCACCACGCGCGCACAGGAATTGGTGCGTGTGACGAGAATTTCCGAGACCGAATTCCGGCGAGAAGATCTCGCCGATGTTCGTTTCGTGCCGCTCCTCGGCAAGGAGGGGTGGGAGGCCGAGGACGAAGTTTCGGCACCGGCGCAGCTTCGCCCTGCGCCCAAAGTCGAGCCGTCGTTGGCAAGAATGATTGCAAGAAACGCCGAGCCGTTTGGGTCGATCGACGATGTCGATCTTGGCCCCTTGCTCGCCAGAATTGGCGATGCGCGCCTGGTCCTCATCGGCGAGGCCTCGCATGGCACATCGGAGTTTTATCGCATGCGCGAGAGAATTTCGCGCGCGCTGATCGAGAAAAAACAATTCGACTTTATCGCGATTGAAGGTGACTGGCCCGACGCCGCCCGCATCGATCACTATGTTCGACACCGCGAATATCCGCCTTCCGAATGGGTCGCATTCGCCCGGTTTCCGAGCTGGATGTGGCGCAACAACGAAGTGCGGGACTTTGTCGATTGGCTCCGCGGCTACAACGCATCAATGGAGCCCGGGCGTCGCGTGGCATTTCATGGACTTGATCTGTACAGCATGTACGACTCGATCAGATTCGTTCTGCGCTATCTTGATGACGTCGACCCTGAATCCGCCAGAGTCGCGCGCGAGCGCTATGGTTGTCTGACACCTTGGCAATCTGATCCTGCCACTTACGGTCATGCGGCGCTCACGGGCAAATATCCAATCTGCGAGAAAGACGTGGTGTGGGCGCTGAGGGATCTGCTCGAAAAGCGCAGCGCCTACGCCGCGCGCGATGGCGAACGGTTTCTTGATGCTGTGCAGAACGCCCGGCTGGTGGCAAACGCGGAACGCTATTATCGCACGATGTACTATGGCTCACGTGCGTCTTGGAACCTGCGGGACGATCACATGTTCACCACGCTCAGGATTTTGCTCAATCACCATGGCGAGCAAAGCAAGGGGATCGTCTGGGCGCACAATTCCCATATTGGCAATGCTGCAGCGACGGAAATGTCGGCGCGGGGAGAACACAACATCGGCGAGCTTTGCCGCAAGGAGTTTGGTGAAAGTTGCTACGCTATCGGCTTCGGCACCGATCATGGCGCTGTCGCGGCAGCATCCGATTGGGGCGGCCCTATGGAAGTGAAGATTGTCCAGCCGTCACACAAAACAAGCTACGAACGGCTTTGTCACGACAGCGAGACGCCACATTTCATGCTCGATCTTCGTGATCGGAAGGCCGCACATACTCTGGAGCTGATGAAACCCCGGCTCCAGCGGGCAATAGGCGTCATTTATCGCCCTGAGAGCGAACTCGCCAGCCACTATTTCGAGGCTGTCCTGCCAAGGCAATTCGACGAGTACATCTGGTTTGATGAGACCCGGCCTGTCACTCCGTTCAAGACCCACGAACTCAAAGGCTTCCCCGAGACCTATCCGTTCGGCGTCTGAACACGCGTAACCTGCTGAAACGTCAAGCCTTGCCGGCGGCTTGAGCCATATCAATGAAATGAGGGCAGCACTGCGCGATTTTATGATGTGTTCAGCAGCGGGGTGACGAGCCATGGAAACGCCCATTGAGATCGATTTTCAAGGCATGGCCGCCAATACTGGCGTGCGTGACAGCATCATCAAACATGTCAGCCAGCTGGAAGAGCGGTTTGGCCGGATCATTGCCGGCCGCGTGGTGCTCAAGGCGCCCGGGGGACATCACCGCAAGGGCGGCCTGTACGAAATCAACATCCGGCTCACACTGCCCGAGGGACGTGAGGTCAACATTGACCATACCGCGCAGAATGACGAGCGCTATTCCGATTTGAACTTCTCGATAAACGATACCTTCAAGCGCGCGCGCAGGCAGCTGCAGGATCAGGTCCGCAAATTGCAGGGGCAGGTGAAGCATCACGAAGGCGCGCCGGTTGGGACCGTGGTTGAACTCGATCCGCTCGGCGAATTCGGTCTCATCGAAACCGAAGATGGGCGGGAGATCTATTTCCACCGCAACAGCGTGCTTGGCGGAGAGTTTCCCCGTCTGAAGGTCAATTCGCGGGTGACCTACGCGGAAGAGATGGGCGAGAAGGGCCCGCAGGCGAGCACCGTCAAACTGATTGAAAAACATAAATTGCGAATATGAGCGAAGCGCGTGTCGCGCCCTTCGGGCGAGTCCATCGACGTAGCTGCGCGACTGATGTCGGAATTCGCGGTGCGAACCGGACTTGTTCGGGCGATTGAGCATCCGCGGCGGTATCTTTGGACCGACGCCTTTGCCGTTTGCAATTTTCTCGAACTGTCAGCGCGCACAGGCGAACAGAAGTATCGGGACTACGCGATCCTGCTGATCGATCAGGTTCACCATGTGCTCGGCAGGTACCGGGAGGACGATGCGCGTAGCGGCTGGATCAGTGGGTTTGACGAAGAGAAGGGACGCCGCCACCCGACAGCGGGCGGGCTGAGAATCGGTAAGTCTCTCAGGGAGCGCAGCGGCGACGAGCCATTCGACGAGCGTCTGGAGTGGGATCGGGACGGCCAGTACTTCCACTATCTGACCAAGTGGATGCACGCGCTCTGTCAAACCTCTTTTTTCGAGTCCAAGCCGGCTTATGCGCGCTGGGCGGGCGAACTGGCATACGCCGCTTATCGGGGGTTTGGCGCCGCGTCCGCATCGAACTGCGGTCTTATCGGTATCTACTGGAAAATGAGCACCGATCTCGCACGGCCGCTTGTTTTTGCGATGGGTTCACATGACGTGCTGGACGGATTCATCACCTTCAGGGAAGTGCAGAATGCGACGCCAACCACGGCAGCCGTCGAAATCAATATTCCGGAAGCAATCGTTTCCCTGGCTGTTCTCACTCGGGACAGGGTTTGGGCGACCGATGATCCGCTCGGACTAGGCGGATTGCTTTTCGACGCTTGCCGTCTCTGCCGGTTGTCGGAGAATAGCCATGCC
>DASSSM010000102.1:0-3388 GCA_035708425.1 Pseudolabrys sp. | reverse complement strand
CCTATCAGGAATATCGCCTGGATTTTGTTGTCCATTGCCAGCGTTGCGAAAAAAGCTGCGATACCGATCAGCATCGGCCTTGCCGCCAGGCGCGGGGAACGCGCTGAAACCAGCAAGATGAGCAAGGCAATGGCGAAGAACGCACCGGAGAGAAGCTCGGGCTTGATCGATCGGACTGACATCGCACTCCCGCCCGAAAACGCTATCGCAAATGTCCCCAGCAGCGCCACGCGCCAGTCCTTTACCAAGGCGCGAAGCAGAAAGGCGAACGCCGTTACGTAGGCGAGGACAATGAGCAGGCAGAGCAGCCGCGCGATCTGGACGGCGCTGGTCCAACTTCGCGTAAACGCGGCGACGTCGCTCGCCAATGGCATCGTCGAGAGCGAGTAGGTTTCCAGAAGGCCGAGGCCATGCAGCGCCCGATAGGTTGCGCTGAGCATGGCGACGATGAGGTGAGCCGGATGAAAATCGATCTGCCGGGGCAGGCCGTCATTTTGCAGGAAGGCATCGAAGATGAGGAGGAGGTCCTGGTCGGCAACCCGCCAATACGGATTAAAAAATCCGAACAGAAAGAACGAGACAATCAGTCCGGCGAGGATGGCAAGAAGGCCCCGCGTCCAGCCCAGCGGGGTGAAGCGGCCTAAAGACATCGGGACGCCGACAATCGATTAATGCCTTCACCCATGCCCGCTGCTACTGTTGCTGCGTCCTGTGTTTGATGAAGATATACACGGCAGGAATTGAAGGGACTAGGTCACAATGATCTCGGATCGCGGAAAGCCGGCATGACCAAATCAGTCCTCGGCATTATCGGCGGGTCAGGCATCTACGACTTGCCGGGACTTATGAATGTGCGCGAGGAGCGCATCAAAAGTCCTTGGGGCGAGCCATCCGGCGCATTGCGCATCGGCGATGTCGGTGGGTTGCCGGTCGTTTTTCTATCGCGTCACGATCAGGGGCACCGTCTTTCGCCGTCCGACATCAACTACCGGGCCAATATCGACGTCCTCAAGAGAGCCGGCGTCACCGACCTGGTCTCGCTGTCGGCCTGCGGTTCGTTTCGCGAGGACCTGCCGCCGGGCACATTCGTCCTGGTCGACCAGTTTGTCGATCGCACCCACAAGCGCGAGAGCTCGTTTTTTGGCGAGGGCATGGTGGCACATGTCTCGATGGCGCATCCGGTCTCGCCGAATTTGCGCGCGCATTTGCGCGCGGCGGCGCGGGCGGAAGGGATCGAGCCGCATTGGGGCGGCACCTATGTCTGCATCGAAGGGCCGCAATTCTCGACGCTCGCCGAAAGCCTGACATACAAGCATCTCGGCTATTCGGTGATCGGCATGACCAACATGCCTGAGGCCAAGCTCGCCCGCGAAGCGGAGATTTGCTACGCGACAGCCGCGATGGTTACGGATTTCGATTGCTGGCACCCCGACCATGATGCGGTGACCGTGCAGGACATCATCAAGGTGCTGCTGTCGAATGCGGAGAAAGCCAAGCGCCTGGTTGCGCGTCTCGCGTGCGACTTCCCGCGCGAGCACGAGCCCTGTCCGGTCGGCTCGGATCGTGCGCTCGACACCGCGTTGATTACAGCGCCCGAGGCGCGCGACCCGGAAATCATCAGGAAGCTCGAAGCGGTGGCGGGCAGGGTGCTCAAGTCACGCTGACAGCCTCACCTATTGTACCTGCCGATATTGTTGGCCAGACTGCCGCAACACGCACGAGGGGTCCGATGCGCATCGTCGATCTGCAGCAACAGTCCAAAGAGGAATGGCGATCCGGCGTCATGACGCGGATGAAGGCTTCCGCCGCCAACAATGCAACGCAGCTCTGCCTGTTCGAGCAATGGTGCGAGCCGGGCCATGGAGCGCCGACACATCTCCACGCGGTTGAGGAGGTGCTCTGCGTGCGTGAGGGGACGGCCGACGTCTGGATCGATGACGAGCATGTCATGTTGACGAACGGGCAGTTGGTGATCGTGCCGGCCGGCCGGAAACATGGCTTTTCGAATGCCGGCAAGGCTGTCTTGCATATCGAGTCGACGCTCGCGGCGCCGGTGTTCGAGGCCGCATATGATGACAAGCGCGAGACACCGCGCCGGTGGCTACCTGGTGGTGGAGCAAAACGATGACCTCTGGCGCGGTCCAAAATGATTTACGCGCGGCCATCCGCTCGATTCCGGATTACCCCAAGCCCGGCATCATGTTCCGCGACATCACAACACTGTTGGGCGATGCGCGCGCGTTCCGCCGCGCCGTGGACGAGTTGGTGCAGCCCTGGGCCGGGATGAAGATCGACAAGGTCGCCGGCATCGAAGCGCGCGGCTTCATTCTCGGCGGTGCGGTTGCGCATCAGGTGTCGGCGGGCTTTATCCCGATCCGCAAGAAAGGAAAGCTGCCCTACAAGCGCGTGAGCATCGGCTATTCGCTGGAATACGGAATTGACGAAATGGAGATGCACGAGGACGCGGTGACGAAGAGCGAACGCGTGATACTCGTCGATGATCTCATTGCCACCGGGGGCACGGCGGAAGGCGCGGTCAAGCTGCTGCGGCAGCTCGGCGCCGACGTGCTGGCCGCTTGCTTCGTGATCGATCTGCCCGAACTCGGCGGTGCCGACAAATTGCGCAAGCTGGACGTTCCGGTGCGTACCCTGATTACATTCGAAGGGCACTAGCTCCTACCGCAGTCGTCGCGGGCCAGCCGGCGTTGAAGATGGTGAGCCCAAAACGCCGGCCGGCTTTCCGTTGTGTTCGCGCCGGAGTCTGTCGCCACCTGCGCGTTGAATGATTCAATCTTGTGGCAAACAAAAATAAAGTGCTTGGGCCAACGCGACTATCGACAATGATATAGCGACAAAAATTAGAAATTACCGCGTCTCGTTTCGCGATGAGTGGCACGCATCGTGAGAACGCAAAATATCACGCATCATAACCGTGACGCAAAAGCAACAGCGTGGTGAGTAAATGCATCAATTGCCGTTAAATCCTGCGGATTGTCGCTCGTAGCAAAACCGGCGCCGCTTCGGCCCAAGCGCGCTTAATCACAATTCCTGAATGTGCGCGCCGTTGCGACTCCAACGGGCTCTCGGGGAACTGAGGCCGTAGGCCAGTTGCGACGGAGGGGAGTCGCTCGATGCCTGATGCGCGGGGGACGAGGCCTCTCGGACACGATCATGGAGGTTTCGACATGAAAACGATGAACAGCCTGCTGCTCGGCTCGGCAGCAGGTTTGATTTCAGTAGCTGGGGCTCAAGCGGCCGATCTTCCCGTCAAGGCCAAACCGGTCCAGTACGTGAAGATTTGCAGCCTGTACGGCGTCGGGTTCTATTACATTCCTGGCACCGACATGTGCTTGAAGATCGGTGGCTGGGTGCGCGCCGAAGTCGCCTA
>DASSSM010000101.1:0-2561 GCA_035708425.1 Pseudolabrys sp. | reverse complement strand
TGTCGGTATTTTCACCGCCTGCTCACACGGCATGCGCTGATCTACACGGAGATGCTCACGACGGGTGCGGTGCTGCATGGCGATCACGGGCGTCTTCTTGGCTTCGATCTATTCGAACATCCCGTCGGTCTTCAGCTTGGCGGATGCGATCCGCAGGCGCTTGCGCAATCGGCCCGCATCGGCGCCGATCTCGGGTACGACGAAATCAACCTCAACGTCGGTTGCCCGTCTGATCGCGTTCAAGAAGGCCGGTTCGGGGCCTGCTTGATGGCCGAGCCCCGGCTCGTCGGGGATTGCGTGGCGGCAATGAAAGCCGCCGTCGCAGTGCCGGTGACCGTCAAATGCCGCATCGGTATTGATGAACAGGATGCCGAAAGCACACTTTTTAATTTTGCTGAGACCGTGAAGAGCGCCGGTATCGATGCGCTCATTGTCCACGCGCGCAAGGCCTGGCTCAAAGGTCTGTCGCCGCGTGAAAACCGCGAGGTGCCGCCGCTCGATTATCCGCTCGTGCATCGGTTGAAGGCGGCGCATCCCGACCTGGAGATCGTGCTTAATGGGGGGATCGCCAGCCTAGAGCAGGCTAAGACACATCTTGGCGTGCTCGATGGCGTGATGATGGGCCGAGCCGCCTATCAGGAACCCTGGCGCCTTCTCGGAGTCGATCCGCTCTTCTTCAGCGCAGCCGCACCGTTCAAGACGCCCAAAGAAGCTGCGGTGGCGCTGATTCCGTATATCGAGCGTCAGCTCGATAACGGGTTACGTTTGCACGCGGTCACGCGCCACATGCTCGGCTTGTTCCGCGCCGTTCCAGGTGCACGCGCGTTCCGGCGTCATCTGGCGACCGCGGCGGTCAAGCCTGAGGCCCGCGCGCATGTCATGGCCGAGGCGCTCGCCCTGGTGCTGGACAGCGGCGACGATTTGGCGCACATCGCCGCGTAAGCCCGCCCAGCCCGCCGGAGACATATGCTGTTGGGATATCCGATCAGCGAGATCGCTTTGCTCGCCCTTTGGATCGTTGCAGCTGGAGTGCTGGTCGGAATTCTCGCAGGTCTGTTCGGCATAGGCGGCGGCGCCGTCATTGTTCCTGTGCTGTACGAGGTGTTCCGCGTACTCGGGGTGCCCGAGGAGGTCCGCATCCAGGCCTGTATCGGGACGTCGCTTGCAATCATCGTGCCGACGACGGTGCGCTCCTATCTCGGTCACAAGAAAAAGGGCTCGGTGATTCCCGAGGTGGTGCGAATTTGGGCGCTGCCTGCGATTGCCGGCGTGGCAATTGGATCGGTGACGGCGTCATTTGCGCCGGCCTTCGTGTTCAAGACCGCCTTTCTCGTCTTTGTCAGCTTCATCGCCATACGCATGCTGTTCGGTGGCGAGCGCTGGAAGCTCGGCGACCGGTTACCGGGCCGTGGCATGCTTGCGTTCTATGGTCTGATTACCGGGCTTTTCTCGTCTCTCGTCGGCGTAAGCGGCGGCGCTATTTCGAATGCAGTCCTCACGCTCTACGGACGGCCAATGCATCAGGCGGTAGGGACATCGGCGGGCGTGGGCGTGCCGATCACGATCGCAGGGACAATTGGCTACATGCTTGCAGGCTGGCCACACATGGCACAACTGCCGCCTTTGTCGGTCGGTTACGTGTCTCTTGTCGGGCTGGTCTTGATGGCGCCGGTCTCGAGTTACACGGCAAGTTACGGTGTACGCTTGGCGCACTGGCTGCCGCGCCGCAAACTGGAAATTGCATTTGGCGTTTTTCTGATTCTGGTTGCGCTACGCTTTGCCGCCAGCATGATCTAGCCGGCTTCGTTTAGGGCGTTCCGCGCATACGGAGCCTGTCGCCGCGCACTTCCCAGCTTTCCAGACGGTTGAGAAAGCTCATTCCGAGCAAGTTGTTCTTGAGGTGTCCGGGCTGCACGACGAGGGCCGGAACCGCGCGTTCCGTAAGCCCACCGACCGCCACGCGGTCGAGGGTCACCGCCGCCGCGCGCGTGCGACCATTGGCGGTGTCGATATTCACGGTGTAATTGAGCACTTCGATCGGCAAACCGGCGGCCTTGGCTGCTTCCTGGGTCAGCACCACCGATGTTGCGCCGGTGTCCAAGACCATTGGAACTCGCGTGCCGTTGATATGAGCGGCGACCGAAAAATCTCCACCATGACCGCGCACGACTTCAACGTTGCGGCCATGGCCCGCTACGTGACCGGGAACCAATTCGGCAATGACCCGATCAGAAATTTCGCGCAGTTCAAGGCGATAGCTGTAGCCAACAACGAGCAAGAGGCCGATGACAGTCCAAAAAAGCGCGGCCTCGATGGCCTTAGATAGTCTTTCCCGAAACACCACCAGCACGAGCCCACCGACAAAGACTACAAGTACAATTTTGATGGCGAGGGAGCCGATGTCATGGCGAAGAAGGTTGGTGATGGCATCCTGGTCCCGGCTGGCAATCAAGGCGGCCAGCGATAGCGCGACACCCAGCAGGAGGGACCAAACGAGACGGCGGCTCACGGTGTCATCCCATTGCCGCAGTCATTTTCGAGACGCCCTGGGCCATACGCCG
>DASSSM010000100.1:0-3957 GCA_035708425.1 Pseudolabrys sp. | reverse complement strand
GTTCTACAAGCAGGCGCTGCGTTACGGTCTGTTCGACAAGATGAAGGTTGCCACCACGCTGGCATTCGGTGGCCAACCGCACGCACTCGGCAAAGATCACCCCGAAGGGGTGCTCGCCGGCTGCCACGCCAACTACTTCTTCACGCATCCGACCAAGGGGCGCTGGCCGATCAACGACTCTTTCGTTGAGCGTTACTACAAGCGTTGGAACGAGTATCCGAGTTTCGAGTCGGACGGCGCATACACGGCCCTTTACCTGCTAAAGGCCGCGGTCGAGAAGGCCAATTTGCTGGTTGGCGGCTGGCCCGAGGATGACGTCATCATCGCCATGCTCGAGGGCATGGGGATGGATGCGCCGGCCGGCTACATCTACATTCGGCCCGACAACCACCAGGGGTACAAAGACACAATCATCGGCATGACCAAGAACGATCCCAAGTATGAATTCCCTGTTTGGGATCCGAAGTCGATCATCACGATCCCCATCCGGGACATCACGGCGCCACCCAACTGGCCGAAGCCTGGTACGTCGCACAACGAGTCGACCGCGGCGGCCAACTGGCTGAAGACCACCTGGCTGGCCTGACCCAAGCTGATCGGAAGGCGGCCGTGTTTCACAAACACGGCTGCTTCCTTCCGAGCGGAAACAAGTGGTCAAGTGGTGATGTATCCCGGCATTAATAGGCCGGTCGGGCGAAGTTCACGCTCCGGCCGATTTACTTCGCGCGATCCCGCCCTGCGCGGAATTGTCCGGAGAATGGCGGGTGCGATTTTCGTTGCCGGCTTGGTCGTCGCCGGCGGCCAAGGCACCGCTGGCCATTCGGTTGGCCACTTTCCGTCCTACTATCCTGATGAAATTCGTGTCGAAGCCATCGGACCCGCAGCGGCCGCCAAGGGCCTGAGCGACGAAACGCTGCACGCCTATGTCGGCGCAGCTCCCTCATTCGCCGGACCGATTCCCAAGCACGTGGAGTCGGTGCGCTCGCTAGGATCGATTCTGGTTCTCTCTTTCAAGATGACCTCCGCGCGCTTTGCTTCTGCCGGCGCCCGTTGCGCCGCCGCACGCGAATTCATGGCGGCGCTGCGCGACGAAAAAACAGGCGGCTTCATCTTCCATCCTTATCCGGTGACGCCCTATCACGCCGATTACCTGCACCATCTCGACCGTGTCGAGACGGCAATAAACGCACTCGGCGGCGCGGCTACGCCAGCGGCGTCCGAGAAGATCGGCGCCACAGGCCTGCTCGCGGCCACTATCGTCCGCGCTAGGTGGCAACTGGCGCCCGACAATGCGGACGTCGTCCTCGAGGAGATACCGGTCGCCACGCTGCTCGCAAGCACAAGCGTGCCGTTTGACGGTTGGTCGGGACCTCCGTGGGCGAAGGAGGGTTGGTTCGAGGCACATCGGCTGCTGGCGCCTGCTCTCGACAGCGCGGCGCAGGGGGCGATGGACGAAAACTATGTGCGTCTGATCCGGGGTGAAAGCCTCAATCTTGCAGAGCGGGCTGATTTGGAACGCCGCCTGGTGGCGGCGCTTATACATGGCTGCGCACGCATGGTGGTTGGCTACACAACAAAGGAAGAATTCGTTGACGCTGCCTACCCTGCAGGAATCGAGAACATCGCCTATGACTCGCTCCACGGCCTCAGCAGCGCCATTTTTTTCCGCACTGCAAAGCTCAAGGAATATCCGTGGAACGGGAAATTGCACCTTGGCGTGCGCGAGCGTTCCGCGGGCGCGTGGAATCCAGTGGCCGGCTTCACTGATCCGATGGGGCGACTGATCTGGTTGGCCGTCGGCGACCCTGCGATGATTCAGTTTCCGTTCAACGCGAGCTGGATGCCAAACCGTGTGCAGCCGTCGGTCACCAAGGTGAAGGGTCAATCTGGCGGCATCCGCGTGCCGTCAGATGCATTTCGACCGCAGCCGGGAACGGGAGCACTCCAATCCGTAGACGCCAGAACGTTTGCCTCGGCGAAGGTCGTTTATGAGGTGCTTGGCTCGCCGTTCGAGGACGGCTCTGAGATGGACGTCGCCGACGCCATCTATCCGTTTGTCTTCGCCTATCGTTGGGGAGCAAAGGTGAATGCTGGCGACGCAACGCACGAACCGCGACTCGAATCGACGTTGGCCGCAATGCAGGAGCACCTGGCCGGACTCAAAATCCTACGCGTGGAACGAGCAAAGCACGTTATCGCCGAGAACTGGGAAGTTATTCAGAAGATCCCGGTAATCGAGGTCTATCTTAGAGACGTTCCCCACGACGATCAGCAAGTCGCGGCGATCGCCCCGGCGTGGAGCACCATGCCCTGGCATCTGCTGGCGTTGATGGAAGAGGCAGTGGCACGCGGTTTTGCGGCCTTTTCCGAAAGCGAATCCGAACGTCGGCGCATCCCCTGGATGGATCTCGTTCGCGATCAAGAATTGAGGTCGAAGCTGCAGCGCCTGATCGCGCAGTTCGAAAGAGAAAGCTATCGACCCGAGGCTCTTAAGGAGTTCGTGACCGCGGAGGAGGCACAAGCGCGATGGCGCTCGCTCGCGGCCTTCACCGAAAAGAATGGCCATTTTCTCGTGACTAACGGCCCGTATCGGCTGGCGGAATGGAGCTCCGACTCGGTCGTGCTGAAGGCCGTTCGCGAAGTTACCTATCCGCTCGGATTCGGCACGTTCGACCGCTTCGTCAACCCGCCGCGCGCGGTCATCGAATCCGTTACCCGCGAAGGCAAGACGATCACCGTCCGCGCCAACGCGGAAATGACTTTGAAGATGGGGCGCGACTACAAGCTCACAAAAGAACCGCTGTTACGGACGACTCTGCGGGGGACCTTCGGGCTGCTGGTCGTTTCGCGATACGTCCTGATCGGACCGGACGGCAAAGTACGCGACCTCGACAAGATGCATTGGGGAGACGACGGACGCTTTACGGTTGATCTTCCGGAGCGAATGCCGCCAGGCGACTACACGATAAATTTCGCCGTTTTCCTTGATGGCAATTCCATGATTCCGTCGGCCAGGTCTGTCCATTTTCGCATCGGCGAGGCCGGGTCGCCGGACTAGGCGGGAAAGCGGATGTCTGAGCTAGTATACGCTGCGCAAGAAAATTCGGCGGGGGAAATATGGACATCCTCATCATTCAAATTCTGAATTCCATTTTCTACGCCTGCATTCTGTTCCTCATCGCTGCCGGGCTGAGCTTGATTTACGGCGTCATGCGGATCGTAAACTTGGCGCACGGGAGTCTTTACGCGCTCGGCGCCTATGTCACCGCTTGGGCCATCGGCACTTTCGCGGCCGGGGCGCCACTCTGGGTGCTGTTCCTGTTGCTTCCTTCAGGCGCAATCGCAGTGGCCGCCGTTGGCGCACTGATCGAGCCGACGCTTCTCCGGCCGCTCTATAGTCGGCCCGAAGAATATCAGCTCCTGATCACGTTCGCTCTGCTGCTAATTCTGGAAGACGTGATGCATTTCCTGTTTGGGGGCGTGCCACTCACCGCAGGCGCGGTTATCGATAGCATGGGAACCATTCGGATCCTGAACCTGCGATACCCAGTCTACAATCTTGTCGTCATATTCATTGGCATCGCGGCCGCCGTCTTCCTTTGGGCCGTGATCTATCGCACGCGGTTCGGTGTCATCCTCAGGGCGACGTCACAGAACATGCGCATGGCTTCGGCACTCGGCCTAAACGTGAAATGGGTGTACGTGCAGGCATTCGCGCTTGGTTGCTTTATGGCCGGCCTCGGGGGCGCGGTCGTCGTGCCGGCGCAGGCCGCCGTGCTCGGCATGGGCGTTGAAGCGCTGATCCTCGCATTCGTCGTGGTCGTCATCGGCGGGCTCGGCAGCCTCGAGGGTGCATTGATCGGCGCACTCATCGTGAGCTTCGTGCGCACTGCCGGCATTCAGTTCTTTCCCGAGGTCGAGCTCGCGGTCCTGTACCTGATCGCGGCCATCGTCCTG
>DASSSM010000099.1:0-11958 GCA_035708425.1 Pseudolabrys sp. | reverse complement strand
AAAAATAATGACGATGATCCGGCCGAAGAGTGACATCTTGCTGTATTGCCCTCAAAAACCGCGCCGTCACTCCACCATCGTCATCGCGCGCAGCGCCATACGCTCGCACGCCGAAAGTTTTTCTGTCGCGCTCTTGAGCTGGCCGCAGGCTGCCAGGATATCGCGCCCGCGCGGCGTGCGCACCGGCGAAGCATACCCTGCATCGAACACAATCTGTGAAAATCTTTCGATCTGCTCCCAGTCCGAACACTCGTATTTGCTGCCCGGCCACGGATTGAACGGAATGAGATTGATCTTGGCAGGAATGCCCTTAAGCAGCCGTATCAGTGCTTTCGCGTCGTCGGTGGAATCGTTCACGCCTTTGAGCATCACATATTCGAACGTGATGCGTTTGGCGTTGGAAACGCCGGGATAGTTGCGACACGCGTCCAGGAGCTCCGAAATCGGATATTTCCGGTTGAGCGGCACCAGCTCATTGCGCAGGTCGTCATGCACTGCGTGCAGCGACACCGCCAGCATGCACCCGATCTCGGCGCCGGTACGCTGGATGTTGGGGATGACGCCGGACGTGGACAGCGTGATGCGGCGCTTCGAAATGCCGATGCCCTCGCCGTCGGCAACAATGAGCAGGGCATCCCGGACTGCCTCGAAATTATAGAGCGGCTCGCCCATCCCCATCATCACGATGTTCGTGATGCATCGATCGCCGTTCGGCACAACACCATCGGTCGGGCGCGTGCCGCCCGGCCAGTCTCCAAGACGGTCCCGCGCAACCAACACCTGGCCAACGATCTCGCCCGCCGTAAGATTGCGCACGAGTCGCTGCGTCCCGGTGTGGCAGAATGTGCAATTAAGCGTGCAGCCGACCTGGCTCGACACGCACAGCGTGCCCCGCTCGGTGTCGGGGATGTAAACGCACTCGACTTCGTGCGGGCGTTCGCCCTGCACTTCGCCCGGCAACCGAAGCAGCCACTTGCGCGTACCGTCCGCCGAAACCTGCTCGGCGACGATCTCCGGCCGTGCAAGTGTAAAATGCTCGGCCAGGGTCGCGCGTAGTTCTTTCGATACGCTCGTCATGTCTTCGAACGAGGTGAAGCCGCGGAAGTAGATCCAGTGCCAGAGCTGTTGCACGCGCATCTTGCGCTGCGCATCTGGCGCCCCCAGGCTGCCGAGCGCGGCGGCGAGTTCCATCCGCGTCATGCCGACGAGTGATGGCTTCTCGGGCGCCACATAGCGCTCGAGCGGCGTCTTCTCGATAGCTTCGGCGCTTTGTACGGTCAGCGTCATGGGAGCAGAGTTCACTGCCGGCTTTTTCCGGCAACCACAATGGCAAATTGCAGTCTATCTAAGCTGGATCGACGGGTCTTGCCACTGCGCCGCGGGCTGGCAAAGGCCCTAACAGCGGGTCACTTGCACTCTTCCGCCACCCTGTCGAGGGCCTGCGCGATACCCTTAAGCGAGTAAGTATCCGTGGTCTTGGTGCCGCGGCCCGATTCGCTCTTGACCACCATGTCGGCTCCTTTGCGCATAGCATCCACCATTTGGGCTTCTTCCGCCGCATTCTTCACCCAAGCACCGTCATTCTGCGTATACATAGCGTAGGTCGCCGAGCCGATCGCTGCGGTGGCGTCGTGGCCCGGTTTTTGCGGATACCCAACGATTACTGAAACTTCGTTTTTCACCTTTTCCGACGGCCGCGTCGATACGAAAGCATATGACGCGTCGCGGTTGCGGCCAGCCGGTTCCGTCGCGGCCGATGTTGGCTTTGAAAGCGCGAAGCAGATTTTCTTGCCGCCGGGCGATGCCCTGTACGCGCCCCAGTCTCCGAACTGACCGAGTAGAACGGCCTGATCGGTTGGACTTGCGGCGGCCTTCTTCTGCTGCGCGGAGGCTGATGCGGCACACAGGCAAGCCGACATCAGGACAATGAGCGTGCGAAGCAATGCGGTCGTGTTCATCGGGTCCCACCGGTGACGTATTGACGGTCGTTGAGCCGCCCCCATAAAGAATCGCTGGATATTAGCCCATTACCGGCGAAAGTCGGCAATGTGAAGGCGGTAATCCGCCGCCCGTAGACCATGGTAGAACCGCGACACTAATCCGCACTCCGGCGACTGGAAGGCCATGAAAGCATTGCTCTGCACGCGCTATGGAACGCCCGATGATCTCGAGCTTGCAGACGTTCCCGATCCTGCCGCGGCACCCGGTGAAGCTGTCGTGCGCATCAAGGCCGCTGCATTGAATTTCTTCGACACGCTGATCATAGCCAACAAGTACCAGACCAAGCCGCCGCTGCCGTTCTCGCCGGCCGCTGAATTCTCCGGCACGGTCGAAAGTGTTGGCTCTGACGTGAGTACGGTGAAGATCGGCGATCGCGTCATCGGCTGTCTCACCCACGGCGCAGCTCGTGAAAAAATTGCAGCGCCCGCCGACAAGCTCATCAAAATCCCGGATGCACTCGATTTCGACCGGGCAGCCGGCCTTTGCATCACCTATGGCACAACGCTCCACGCGTTGAAGGACCGCGCGAAATTGCGCTCGGGCGAAACCCTGGCCGTCCTTGGCGCATCCGGTGGCGCGGGTCTTGCGGCAGTCGAGCTTGGCAAGCTGATGAATGCCCGCGTCATCGCCTGCGCATCTTCGGACGAAAAACTGGCGTTCGCCAAAAAGCACGGGGCCGATGATACGATCAACTACGGGAAAGACGATCTGAAGGACGCGCTCCGTCGTGTTACGGACGGCCGGGGCGTTGATGTCATCTACGATCCGGTCGGCGGACCTTATACCGAGCCTGCATTGCGTTCGATCGCGTGGCAGGGCCGGTTTCTCGTGGTCGGCTTCGCCGCCGGCGACATTCCGAAACTGCCGCTCAATCTCGTGCTGCTCAAGGGCTGCGACGTGCTCGGCGTATTCTGGGGCTCGTGGATGGACCGCGATCCGCAAGGCCATCGCGCGAACACCGAACAGTTGCTGGCCTGGTGCGTGGACGGAAAATTGTCATCGCACATTCATGCGATCTATCCGCTGGCGGACGGGCCGACAGCGCTCAAGGCCCTCGCGGCAAGGCAAGTAATGGGAAAAGTAATCTTGCGGCCGTGATTTGTTGCGGCCTGTCCTACTTGAGACCCGCCAGAACGCGCTGCGCCGCGTCGCGATGCTCAGGACGAATCTGATCCGTCACCAGCTTGATGGCTGCGGCGAGAAAGGCCGCATCATCGGTGAAGCCCAGCACCGGCAGAAAGTCCGGGATGGCATCGATAGGCAGAACAAAATAGGCAAGTGCGCCGACCAGCGTCGCCTTCACCGACGTGGGCGTTTTACGGTCGAAGGCGCAATAATAGGCGGTCAGCAGCTCTTCGGCGAATGGAATCGACGCAGCAACGCCTTGTAGCTTGCGCCAGAACTGACGCCTCAACGCGTCATCCTTGCGCCCCTCAAATGCCGCCTCGGCCGATGAGTATGCCATGCTCAAATATGTGGTTGGCCATTCAGGCGTCTGCAAGGCCACGGTTATCCGGCAATTTTATCCATGGCCTCGGCAAGCTTCACGTCGCGGTCGGTCAAGCCGCCGGCATCGTGCGTGGACAGGGTCACATCCACCGTCTTATAGACATTGAACCACTCCGGATGGTGGTCCATTTTTTCCGCGACCAGCGCCGCACGCGTCATGAAGCCGAAGGCCTGGTTGAAGTCCTTGAACACGAATTTCTTCGTGATGGCGTCGCGGCCGCTCGTCTCCAACCAGCCCTTAAGTCCGGCCAGCGCCGATTTACGGGCATCTCCGGTAAGTTTACTGCTCATGATCGAGCCTCGCTTTGCTTTGCCCCGCTATCCGCCGGCTATAGGCCGACGCCGCGCCCTCGCATTACGCTACTATCAATATTAACTCATTGAGGCAGATACCGACCATACGAGGCATCCATGTCCTGGTCCCTGAATATCGGCAGAGTGGCCGGCACCGTCGTGCGCGTCCACCTCACCTTCCTGCTGTTTCTCGCCTGGATCTTCGCGGCGAGCTACGCCTCGGGGGGCGCCGCCACCGCATGGGACAGCCTCGCCTTCATGGTCCTCTTGTTCCTCTGCGTGCTTCTGCACGAGTTCGGACACATCTTCACCGCCCGCGCCTTCGGCGTGCCCACGCCTTATGTGACGCTGCTGCCGATTGGCGGCGTTGCACAGCTCGAACGCATTCCGGAAGAGCCGTGGGAGGAGTTTCTCATCGCGATCGCCGGGCCGTTGGTCAACGTCGTCATTGCAGCCGTGTTGGTCTATCTGTTTGGCGCCGAGTTGCAGACCCGCGCGGCGGCTGCGGTGGACAATGTAGGGATCCCGCTCCTCGACCGCCTCGCGTCGGTGAATCTTTTTCTTGCCCTGTTCAACATGATCCCTGCCTTCCCTATGGACGGCGGCCGCATTTTGCGGGCCTTGCTGGCGAGCCGGTTTGGCTACGTGCGCGCCACTGAGATCGCCGCTTCGATCGGGCAATTCGTCGCCTTCGCGCTCGGCTTCATCGGGCTGATGTTCAATCCGATCCTGATCTTCATCGCCATTTTCGTCTATCTCGCAGCGTCTGCCGAGGCACACGTGGTGGCATTACGCGCGGCTTCACGCGGGGTGCCGGTGACCTACGCCATGATGACGCAGTTTGCAACGCTGTCGCCGCACGCGCATGTCGACGAGGCGGTGCAGACATTGCTGCAAACGAGTCAGAGCGAATTTCCAGTTGTTGACGACTCCGGAAAGCCGGTCGGCGTCCTCGGCCGCGCTGACTTGATTCGCGCCATCAAGACGCGTGGCGCGGATGCGCGCGTGTCCGATGCCATGACCGCGGAACTGCCGACCGTCAGCCATCGAGTCACGCTGGAACAGGCATTCAAATTGCTGCAGCAGAAATCGGCACCGGCCGTCGGCATCACGGATGCGGCCGGCAAGCTGGTAGGGCTCGTTACCAGCGAAACCATCGCCGAAATGATGATGTTGCAGGAGGCGTTGCCCGGAGGCATCCGACCCGGGCCCTGGAGTCGCCCGGCGGGGGCTTAACCTCGTTTTCGGCCATGCGCCGGAAGCGGTTGCATCCGAGCCGCGCGTAACTATATTGCGCCGCAAACGCGTCGCGTCGCGGGCCCCACCGGGCCCGCGCTTTGATTTCTGGAACTCGAAATGGATCTTCGAAACGTCGCCATCATCGCGCACGTCGACCACGGCAAAACGACGCTGGTCGACCGGCTGTTGCAGCAATCGGGGGCATTCCGCGAGAACCAGCGCGTGCTAGAGCGTGCGATGGATTCCAATGATCTCGAGCGCGAGCGCGGTATAACCATCTTGGCCAAGGCGGCCTCGGTGGTGTGGAAGGACACGCGCATCAATATCGTGGACACCCCCGGCCACGCCGATTTCGGCGGCGAGGTTGAACGGATTTTGAACATGGTCGATGGCGCGCTGGTGCTGGTCGACGCGGCCGAAGGTCCGCTGCCGCAGACCAAGTTCGTTGTCTCCAAAGCGCTGAAGATGGGCCTCAAGCCCATCGTCGTCATCAACAAGGTCGATCGCGCAGATGCCCGGCCCACACAGGTCCTCAACGAGGTCTTCGACCTGTTCGCCGCGCTCGACGCTACCGACGAACAACTCGATTTCCCGATCCTCTACGGTTCGGCGAAGCAGGGCTGGATGGCAACGAGCCTGGACGGATCACACGATGACGGCATGAAGCCGCTGTTCGACCTGGTGCTGCGCCACGTCAGGCCGCCGGTCGTGGAAAGTGGCCCGTTCCGTCTGCTTGGCACAATCCTCGAAGCCAATCCTTACCTCGGCCGTATTGTCACTGGCCGCATCACGTCGGGCTCGGTCAAACCCAATCAGCAGGTAAAAGTGCTCGATCACGACGGGAAGCTGATCGAGAGCGGCCGCATCACCAAGGTGCTCGCGTTCCGCGGACTCGAGCGCACCGCGGTGGAAGAGGCGTCAGCCGGAGACATCGTCGCAATCGCGGGTCTGCCGAATGCGACCGTCGCAATGACGATTTGCGACCCCTTGGTGGAAACGCCCCTTCCCGCCCAGCCAATCGACCCGCCGACACTGGCGATGATCTTCCGCGTCAACGATTCTCCGCTGGCCGGCACCGAAGGCGACAAGGTCACCGGCCGCATGATCCGTGATCGGCTGCTGCGCGAAGCAGAAGGCAATGTCGCACTGCGCGTGCGGGAATCCGACGAAAAAGATTCCATGGAAGTCGCGGGCCGCGGCGAATTGCAGCTCGGTATCCTTATTGAAACGATGCGGCGCGAAGGCTTCGAGCTTTCGGTGTCGCGTCCGAAGGTATTGCTCCAGGAGGATTCCGCTACCGGCGAAGTGCTGGAGCCGATCGAGGAAGTTGTCATCGATCTCGACGAAGAACATTCCGGAATCGTCGTGCAGAAGATGGCGGAACGCAAAGCCGACATGATGGAAATGAAGCCGTCCGGCGGCGGCCGCCTGCGTCTCGTCTTTCATGCGCCGACACGCGGTCTCATCGGCTATCAGGGCGAATTGCTCACCGACACACGTGGCACCGCGATCATGAACCGGCTGTTCCACGCCTACGCGCCTTACAAGGGGCCGATCCAGGGCCGCCGCAATGGCGTGCTGATTTCCAACGACAAGGGCGACGCCGTCGCGTACGCACTGTGGAATCTTGAAGACCGCGGCCCGATGATGATCGAGCCAGGCTGGAAGGTTTATAATGGAATGATCGTCGGCGAGCACACGCGCGGCAACGATCTCATCGTCAACGTGCTCAAGGGCAAGAAGCTCACCAATATCCGCACGACGTCCAAAGATGAGGCCGTGCGGCTGACGCCGCCGATCCGCATGACGCTCGAAAAAGCGCTCGCCTATATCGAGGACGACGAACTGGTCGAGGTAACGCCGAAGTCGATCCGTTTGCGCAAGAAGCTGCTCGACGAGAATGACCGCAAGAAGGAAGAGCGGAAGAAGGAAGCCGAGACGGTCTGACGCGCGGCGCACGCTGGAAGGCAAGTCGAATCAGTAGACCTACCCACGCGCGGCAAACGGTGTGGGCTCATGACGCCGACATGGAACCGGATGATTCGACGCCGCCGGTTTGATGGCCCAAACATCATTTTTCCTCCACACACCCGGCGTTTTGGCAGCTGTGACCAGTAATCCACACCGTTAACCCATCATTAACGATAGGGCTTGAAGGCCGGAAATTTCGTTGCTTCTATCGCGGAATGAGTACGACCCTCATAGAGATTCGCCGCGCGAAGTCTTCGGACGCGGTGGACGTCGCCGATACGCACGACGAGGCGTGGCGGACGGCCTATCAGGGAATCATCCCGGGTAACGAGCTCGACAAGCTGATCAACCGGCGCGGACCTGACTGGTGGGACTCCGCGATCCGCAAGGGCAGCCGTATCACCATCCTCCAGTTTGGCGAGCGCGTAGCGGGCTATGCCAACTACGGACGCAATCGCGCGCGCAGCCTTTTCTACGACGGCGAGATTTACGAACTTTATCTGCGCCCGGAGTTCCAGGGGCTCGGGTTCGGCCGCCGCCTGTTCACCGCGGCTCGCAGGGATCTCAATCAGAGCGGATTGAAAAGCCTGGTGGTGTGGGCGCTGTCCGATAACGAGCCGGCGATGGAATTCTATCGTGCCCTCGGCGGTCGTGCAGTTGCGCGCTCCTCGGAGCGCTTCGGCGCAAAGACGCTCGATAAAGTCGCCTACGCCTGGCAGGCGTAATTACACTTTCGGCGCGGGCAGGCCCTTTTGCACGCAAGCCGCGCGCAAGGTGTTCAACAGCAGACACGCGATCGTCATCGGACCAACACCGCCCGGAACCGGCGTGACCGCGCCGGCAACTTGCATCGCTTCCGCGTAGGCGACATCGCCCACGATCCGTGATTTGCCCCCATCGCCCGGCACGCGATTGATGCCGACATCGATGACCGTGGCACCGGGCTTGATCCAGTCACCGCGGACCATTTCGGCACGGCCGACCGCAGCAATGAGCAGATCGGCGCCGCGGCACACGGCCGGCAAATCATTCGTTTTCGAATGCGCGATCGTCACCGTCGCGTTCTCGGCGAGCAGCAACTGCGCGACCGGCTTGCCGACGATGTTGGATCGCCCGATAACCACGGCTGCAAGGCCGGCGAGCGATTCATGCACGGACTTCGCGAGCAGTACGCAGCCCATCGGCGTGCAGGGAACCAATGCCGGCAGGCCACTGGCGAGCCGCCCTGCGTTGAGCGGATGAAAGCCATCGACGTCTTTGGAAGGATCGATGGCCGCGATGACCTTCTGCGCGTCTATCTGCTTCGGCAACGGCAGTTGGACGAGAATGCCGCTCACCTCTTCGTTCGCATTAAGTTCCGAGATGAGTGTGATCAACTCCGGTTCGCTCGTGTTTGCCGGTAATTTGTGGTCGAAGGCCTTCATGCCTGCCTCGGCCACGGCCTTGGACTTGGTGCGGACATAGACCTCGCTCGCCGGATTATCGCCGACGAGAACGACGGCAATCCCCGGCACGATGCCACGATCGCGCCGCAGCCGGTGCACGGCATCCGCGATCCTGCCGCGTAAATCCGCGGCGATCGTCTTTCCATCAATTATACGCGCACTCATGATCCGTTTGCCCTGCCGGACAAGCCTTAGCGCGGTGCGGCCATTTTCTCCAGCGCTGCGACAAGCGTTGGGCCATCGCCCGAAATGTTCAGCCGCTTGATGCGGGCGGTGGCGCCCGCCACCAGGCTCACATCGCGCGGTGGGACGCCCACGGCCTTGGCAATCAGTTTTATCAGCGCCGCGTTGGCCTCGCCTTCGCTCGGCGCCGCTTGCACCCGTACTTTAAGGACGGCCCGTCCATCCGACAGGGTCTCGATGCCGTCAATTGCATCGCGCCCGCCCTTCGGCGTCAGGCGGACGGTAAGGGTCACGCCTCCGAGACTGGCTGACCAAGGCCTGCCCGCCATAGGTCAGAAGACATTCGGATAGATGTACCGGATGATGATGTTCTCGAGGAGTAGGATAATTAGGATCAGGATCACCGGCGATATGTCGATGCCGCCGAGATTAGGCAGCAATGCGCGTATCGGCCGCAAGAACGGCTCGGTAATGCGGTAAAGGAATTCCCCGATCATCGCCACAACCTGGTTGCGGGCATTCACCACATTGAAGGCAATCAGCCAGGACAGCACGGCCGCCGCGATCAGGAGCCAGATGTATATTTGCAGAACCAGAAGAATGATATCGAGAACCGCGCGCATGACCTTCCGCCTGTTCGCAACCCCAGTGCAAAGTAGCGGCTGGATTGCAGCCGAACAAGCCGAAGCCCGTTGCCAACGCGCTACCGGCGCATCCTTGACAGGCCATACCCCTGGCCCTAAATGGCGCCCACTCGCCGCATTTTCCGAGCAACGTTGCATCGTTGCTGATTGGCGGGGCCGTAGCTCAGTTGGGAGAGCGCCTCGTTCGCAATGAGGAGGTCAGGGGTTCAAATCCCCTCGGCTCCACCATCCTAGGCAGTGTCAGCTAAGGGCCAATCGGAGCAGATCATCGCTACTCCGCTGCCGCAGCCAACGCCGGTTGGTCGGCGTGGCCGCTGATGCGAATAGCATCGTCACGCCGCTTGCGGGCAAGCGCGGCCTCTCCTCCGCTGGTCTCATGATAGAGCGAGAGGCGCTCAAACTCGTCCTGCTGCGGCGGCGCAATCGCGATGTCGGTATAGGTCCAGCGGTCGGGCGCGGCCAGCGCTTCATTCAGCACGGCCCTGAGCTGACGATAGACCCGAAGATAGCCCCAGACCTTCTTCAGCGTCTCCCAGCCGTAGCGGGGATAAAATATCAGTGGGCTTTCGATGTTCTCTCCGAAGCGGCGATCGCGGCGAAACTTAAGACGAAAGGCGCCGCCTTCGAGCGGATGCACTCCCTCAAACAGGATCATCAGGTAGAACCACAGTATGGTCGAAAGGGTCGTGCCGGGCCGCCCCAGCTTGCAGGCCGCGGAACGGCGCAAGATCGTGCGCACGTGCTCAGGTGTATAGAAGGCGGACCAGGCCGCACGATACGCGTCCTCCCATTCCGCATCGCTCATGGCTGAATGATGTGAAACGCGGTGATTGAGATCGTACTTGTTCATGTCGGGATCCATCCAGATGCCTTTCTGCAAAAGCACCTTGTGGTCCTCGGATCCGGGTAACGGAGTAAGAAAGAAAAATTCCAGAATATCGAGCGGCAGTTCGCGCTTGATGATCTCGATGTCGCGGGCGATCGATTCCTTCGTGTCGGCAGGAAAACCGAGAATATAGCCGGCGTAGGTAATTGCGCCGTGATCGCGCCACTTCTGCAGCATCTCGCGGTACTCAGTGATCTTGTTTTGCCGCTTCTTGGCTGCAATGAGATTGTCGGGGTTGATGTTCTCAAGTCCGATGAAAACGCGACGTACACCAGCCTGCGATGCTTTTTCGATGAAATTCGGAATTTTGTGGCAGAGCGTGTCGACCTGGATTGTAAATCCAAGGCCGGGAAACTCGGTCTTCCGCAAATGAATGAGCCGGTCGAACAGTAATTCCCAATCGCGATTACGCGCGAAATTATCATCCGTTATGAAGAAGCGTTTGATGCCTTGCGCGTGATTCTCGCGGACGATCTTTTCGAGATCATCGGGCGTGCGAAACCGGCTCTTGCGGCCTTGCACGTTGATGATGGTGCAGAACGAGCACTGATACGGGCAACCTCGCCCGAGGTCGATGCTGGAAAGAGATCCCGATGTCCTTCGAACGTGCTTCCGAGGCAGGAACGGCGGCGGCTCGCCGGTCAGCGCAGGCAACTTGTCCATGTAATTGTAAAGAGGCTTGAGCTTTCCGTTCCATGCATCCTGCAGAACCTCATCGAGCCGCCCTTCTTCGCATTCGCCGGCAAATAACGAGATTCCCATTGCTTGGGCGTCGCTGATGTCAGATGGCAGTTCGGGCAGCATTGCGATGCAGCCCGACACGTGGAAGCCGCCGATACAAACCGGCAGACCTGCGGCGAGGAACGGGCGAGCGAGGTCGACCGACCGTGGGAATTGATTCGATTGCACGCCGACCAGGCCAATCAGCGCACGGCCGCCTTGTTTGCGGATCGTGCGAATGATGCGATCAGGCCGTACCCGCCGGTTGGTTTCGTCGAAGGTGTGCAGCCGGATTTCAACATTCGGCCCCAACACCTCACGTCGGCGCGCGTCTTCGGCAAGCGCGTTCAGGCAGGCCAACGTATTGGAAGGAATAGCAGAGCGGATCCATTGGATAGGGTAGCCGTCGTCGTCGTAGTGCGACGGCTTGATCATCACAAAATGCAACACGTTCACCTGCGTGTCGCCCCGGGAAGCCCACATCTCGCTACCACCCACGCTGCTGCCGCAACGTACCACACAAGGGAGGTGCTCAATCGCGCTTTTTGCAGATCAGCCAGCAGCAAATTGAAGCACTGCTAAGGCAGGCAAATTTAACGAAAAAACGAAGGTGTCGTGAAGGCGGCCTAAGCTGGCAGATCGTCTCCCGCACCCGTCCGGAAGCCGACCGTCGCTGCCTTCATAGGGATCGTGATTTCGCAGCGTAGACCTTGCGGCTGGAAGACGAGCCGCGTCTTGCCAGCAAGTTCGGCTGCGATGCTTCCTTCAATCAGCTTGGTCCCGAAGCCATGCTGCTCGGGCTCGACGACATTTGGCCCGCCGTGCTCGATCCACTCAATCTGCAGGCAGAAAACGCCGTTTTCTGCGCGGACCGGACGCCATTGAACTTCGACGCGGCCGGTGGGCACCGACAACGCGCCATATTTTGCGGCATTCGTCGTTAGCTCGTGCACAGCCATCGCCAAGGTTAGCACCGCACGCGGGCGCAAAACGATGTCCTCGCCACGAAGGACGACACGATCAGGAGTACTGCCAGCATAGGGTGCAAGGCTGCCGGACAAGAGCT
>DASSSM010000098.1:0-4698 GCA_035708425.1 Pseudolabrys sp. | reverse complement strand
AGAGCACGCCCATCGCTGTCGCGGTAACCGCAAGCCATCGCCAAAGTCGCATGCGGGCCAATGCGAAGGCCGCCGCCATGACAACGGCGAGATAGAAATAGAGCGCCCAGTAGTCCGCCGATCCCGTGCTGACAAGGACTGGCGTAACGAAGGCGCCGACCACGCCGAGTCCCGCGAGCGCCGGGCCATGCAGAAGCGCGGCCGCCAATGTCGCCAGGGCCACAAGGCCGAGCAGGATGAATGCTAAGGCCGGCGACAGGAAACCGTAGAGCTCGAAGGCTGCGTAGACAGTCGCATAGGCTGCGACCGTGCCGGCTGCAGTGAGAATGCCGGGAATGTGCTGGCTGGGAATGGGGACGATACCCGCAGCGACCTCGTTCCGCCGCGCCCACTCGCCGGCCGTTATCAAGAGCGCCGAGAAAATCGCGGCGAGAAATATCCGCACGCCAGGACCGAGCAGTCCCATCTCGACGGTGTAGCGAACGAGGAAAATGCCACCGAGCGCGAGCGCAAGGCCACCGATCCAGACGACCCATTGTGTGCCGAACCGTTCCTCCAGCGTTGCGCGCGCTGGCGCGGGGGCAGGCGTTGCGGATGCGGCCGGCTCCGGCTCCGGCGTTTCGGGAGCTGCCGCCGGTTCCATAATAACGGGCGCCGGCTCGGCGGTTTGTACCGCGGCAGCGGGAGCAGGCTCTGTAATCGCGCCAAGGCCCGGCTGACCGGCCAGCGTTGCTTCCAGTGCTGCGATGCGAAGCGCTAGCCGCCTGATGCCATCACGGGCATTCAGCGCCATGACCAGAGCGGCGATGGAGATGACCGGTATCGCCAGGACCAGAAGAATAAGAAGTATGACTCCGACCACTTCCGACATCGCCCGTTCCCCGATGGATGAGTCGCGGCAATGCTACTTTGCCGGGAGAGTGTCCGATAGCGGCCGTCGCACCCTGTGGGCGGTTTTTAGAGCAGATCGAGTCGGAAAGGGTGGCCTTCGGTCGCTGCATCGCCGAGGCCGATAGCGTCGATTGCACGAATCATGCGGCCGTCGCGATTGAGCAGGCGGTCGGCGACCGAGACGATGCGTGAATTCGGCTGCGCGGTAGGAGAGGAGCGCCTGATGTCCCAGGCGATTTGCATCTCGTCGCGCTGTGGATTGAGCGCGCAGGCGGCCACATAGGCGGCCGCTGTCGAGCGGCTTATTCCGGCGAAACAGTGCATCACCATCGGTGTTTTTCGATCCCAGGCGCTAACGAAATTGATCAGCCGCTGCACGTGCTCGTGCGCTGGCAGCGTGTAGCCGTCCATCGGCATGGTGATGTCATCGACGGAGAGCACCAGGTGGTTCTGAGGCGCGATATGGCTTGGCCGCTGAACCCTGTCGACAAGCCGCAGCAAGGTCACGATGTGTTGCGCGCCGGTCTCGTCGACCGTGGCATGCAGGCGCGAAAGTGAGCAGACGTGAATCATGGACCGGTTGTGCAATGGCCAGCTGATATGTAGGTCCTGGATTGCGTCATGGGAAGGCTCAGCTGCCGAGCAGTTTTTCGAAGCGCTCGCGGTAGCGGGATTGCGCGGTTCCTGCGGGCCAAGGCTTGAGATAGTCGCGTTCGAGCGCGGCGGAAAATTTCGGAGGCGGCCCGAAAAATTTCCGGGCCTCGGCTTCCGCGAAACCCGCCAGCCGCGTCGCCTCGAGATATGCGGCGCTTCTGTCCGACGCTTTTATGAGCACCTGCAGCGCCTCCGGCAACTTCGCCGGCAGCCCGAAACGCAAATGGATGGCGGCGAGCAGCCGCTTCTCCACGGCCTTGTAGCTGTCGCCGATCACCGCCTTGAACGGCGAGATCATGTCGCCGATGACATATTCCGGCGCGTCGTGCAGCAGGATCGCGAGGCGGCTCTTGTGGTCGAGTCGCGGAACTTTGGCGCGCGCCAGCGCCTCGACGAGCAAGGAGTGTTGCGCAACGGAAAAGATGTGGCCGCCTTGCGTCTGCCCGTTCCAGCGCGCAACGCGTGCAAGGCCATGCGCAATGTCATCGACTTCGACGTCGAGCGGGGAGGGGTCGAGCAGGTCGAGCCGTCGTCCGGACAGCATCCGCTGCCACGCGCGCGGCGGCGCCTTCGAGCCTTGGGCGATGATCGACTTGCTCATCGTTTCCGGGCGAGTTTCGATACAGCTGTGTGGCGATGACAGGTCACGAGATGATCGTTGACCATCCCGACGGCCTGCATGAACGCGTAGACGATTGTGGGACCGACGAATTTGAAACCCTGCCCAGCCAGTTCCTTCGATATTTTTTTTGACAGCGGGGTTTCCGCCGGCACCTGCTTGGTCGAGGTGAACTTGTTTTGTTGCGGCCTGCCGTCGAGGTGGTCCCACAAAAAATTCGAAAAGCCGGGGCCGCTTTCCATGATCTTGAGCCACGCCTGCGCTGACGACACCGCGGCTTCGATCTTCGCCCGGTTGCGGACGATGCCGGCGTCCTTCATCAATGACTCGATCTTGCGTTTCGGGTAGCGCGCGATTTTTTCCGGCTCGAAATCGTTAAATGCACGGCGGAAATTGTCGCGTTTGCGCAGGATGGTGATCCACGACAGGCCGGCCTGAAAGCCGTCGAGCACAAGTTTTTCAAACAGCGCGCGGTCGTCATATTCGGGAACGCCCCATTCATCGTCGTGATACGCGACGTAGAGCGGATCCTGTTTTGGCCAGGGGCAGCGCACGAGGCCGTCTGCGTGGACAATCACTTTGCTCATGAGATCGCCTTTGCCTCGCCCGGCCAGTCGAACTTCGCCCAGGTTGGCTTCACCGCGCGGACGGTGACGCCACCCGCTTCCAGATTCGTCTTCGCAGCCAAAGCATCGGCAATCCGGTCGAGCCGCATCAATGCAAGGCCCCGGCCTTTCGCGGTCGAGCCCAGCGTACCGATCTGCTTTTCGCCGGCCATGATCGGCAGACCCGAGGCCGGCGCGAACTCGTCGTAAGCGATCGGCACGACGCGGCTGCGGGCGCTGGCGCGGTGCTCGACCCGCGAAACAACCTCCTGGCCGACATAGCAGCCCTTGTCGAAGTCGACGCCATTGAGTTGGTCCATGTCGGCTTGGTGCGGGAATGTGTCGCCATAGGCGAAGTCGAGCCCGCCGCGCGGCACGCCGAGTGCGATGCGATGGGTTTCGTAGTCGTCAGAATTGGTGAAATTGACACCGAGATCGGCGGCGGCAGCAGCCGCCAGATGCGGGGGCAACATGACGCGCGAGCCGAGCGCCGGCAGCCGGGGATCCGGGTAGCTCAGGCCGTATTCACTGTCGGCCATTCCGCCCCAGACCGCCATCACCCCGAGCACTTCCGAAAGGTCCTCGCAGATTACCTTGGCGCGCAGCTTGTAGAAGTTCAGTTTTTCCACGAGCGCCGGGGCGAG
Source organism: Pseudolabrys sp. (assembly GCA_035708425.1). GTDB lineage: Bacteria > Pseudomonadota > Alphaproteobacteria > Rhizobiales > Xanthobacteraceae > Pseudolabrys. The sequence goes on along the minus strand of DASSSM010000098.1, from coordinate 1,285 downwards.
TGCCCGCGGGCAGTCAAGGAAGAAGCCGCCGCCGTCCTCGGCCGGAGCCTCTGCGATGATGAAGTCGGCAATGATCTTGCCCTGTGGCGTAAGCAGCGCCGCAAAGCATGGCTTGCCTGCCGCGACCTTGGCCATATCGCCGGTCACCAGCCCGTTGAGAAAGCGCCGGGCGTCGTCGCCGACGACCTTGACCACGCCGCGATCGGGAAGAAGTGCTGCCTGCATGCCGGTTCTCTGGGGTCTGTTTCGATAGTCTCTTGCCAGAACTCGCGGCGGAACGTAAGCGCTGTCGGACAGGCCTCAAGTCCAGTCCCGGCAGCGCATGGCTGATACTTACGATCTGATCCTCAAGGGCGGCACGGTCGTCAACCATGACGGCGAAGGCGTGCGCGATCTCGGCATTCGAGGCGGGCGTTTCCAGGCGATCGGCAACTTGTCGCGCGCGTCTGCGGGCGAGGTGATGGACTGCCGGGGACTGCATCTCCTGCCCGGCGTAATCGACACTCAGGTCCATTTTCGCGAGCCGGGCCTGACCCACAAGGAAGATCTTGAGAGTGGCTCCCTTTCGGCGGTGATGGGCGGCGTCACTGCGGTGTTCGAGATGCCGAACACCGATCCGCTGACCGTGAGTGCCGAGGCGCTCGCCGACAAGGTCAAGCGCGGGCACCACCGCATGCATTGCGACTTTTCTTTTTTTGTCGGGGCGACCGCGGACAATACGAAGCATCTCGCCGAGCTGGAGCGGCTGCCGGGGTGTGCCGGGGTCAAGGTCTTCATGGGCTCGTCGACCGGCTCGCTGCTGGTCGCCGATGATGCCGGACTGCGTGCGGTGCTCAAAGTCATCCGCCGCCGTGCATCGTTTCACGCCGAAGACGAGCCGCGCCTGAACGAACGAAAAAACCTGCGCGTCGAGGACGACGCGCGTTCGCACCCCGTCTGGCGCGACGAGACCGCTGCGCTCAAGGCGACGCAGCGCCTGGTTACGATCGCACGCGAGACCGGTGCGCGCGTGCACGTGCTGCACGTGTCGACGGTGCAGGAAATGGAATACCTCGCCGGTCATAAGGACGTGGCCACGGTCGAGACGACGCCGCATCACCTCACGCTGGAAGCGCCTGGGTGTTACGAGCGGCTCGGCACGCGCGCGCAGATGAATCCACCGGTGCGTGATGCGGCGCACCGCGCCGGAATCTGGAACGGTATTGCGCAGGGCGTCGTCGATGTCCTCGGCTCGGATCATGCGCCGCATACGCGCGAGGAAAAGGCAAAGGTCTATCCGGCAAGT
>DASSSM010000097.1:0-17344 GCA_035708425.1 Pseudolabrys sp. | reverse complement strand
ACGCCGTAACCTGCCAGCATGTCGGCAAGCACTTCGGCGCCGACGCGCTTGGCGTTGTGTCCGACCGTTGTCATGCTCAGGCCGGCTCGAATTTCAGCGCGACACCGTTGATGCAGTAGCGCAGGCCGGTCGGTGGCGGTCCATCATTGAACACATGTCCGAGGTGGCTGCCGCAGCGGCTGCAATGAACTTCATCCCGAACCATGCCGTGGCTGCGGTCGGTATCCGTCTCGACCGCTCCGGAGATCGGATCGTTGAAGCTCGGCCAACCGGTGCCGCTTTCGAACTTGAGCTTGGACGCGAATAGCGGCTGATCGCAAGCGGCGCACCGGAACGTGCCGACACGCTTCTCGTGCAACAATGCGCAGCTTCCTGGCATCTCGGTGCCATGCTTGCGCATGATCTGATACTGCTCGGGCGTGAGCAGCTTGCGCCATTCGGCGTCCGTATGCGTGACCGGGTATTCCTTCTTCATCATCTCAACCGCTCCTCTCACTCGTCATCTGGGGCGCACCCAACGGGTCCGGCCGAAGGCCGGCCCGATGATAAACTCCGGTGCGAACCCGGAATCCAGAACCAATGTCGTGCCGTTCCGCTGGATCCCGGGTTCGCCGCCATAGCGCGTCGAAGACGCGCGTAAACGCGCTTACGGCGGCGTCCCGGGATGACGACTAACGTCGTCATTTTATTGCCAGCGGATTGACGGGCGAGCCAACCGCGCCCGTGATCGGAATGGCCGGCGCGACAAACAGAAATTCGTAGACCTTGTCCTGCTCGCAATCGTCGGCGAGCTCCTTGAGCTGGAAAATTTCCCCCATCGTCATGCCCATGATGGGGATCGTGATCCAGTGCCAGGGCTGGTTGATCCCCTCCTCGCTCTCGTTCGGCCGCACTTCGCAGCCCCAAGTGTCGCTCGCAAGCGCCGCCAGCTGTGTCTGCTTGATGAAATCGAGCGTCTCGAACGAAAAGCCCGGCGCGTCGCCACCGGGATAGCCGTCCCAGCTTCCAGCTTTCTGGCAACGCTCCATCATGCCGGTACGCACGATGACGTAGTCGCCGCGCTTGAGCTCGACCTTCTGTTTCTTCGCCGTGTTGTAGAGATCGTCATTGGTGATGCCGTAGCTGTCGTCGAGCGAGTCGACGCCCTTGTAGCGGGCGACATCAAGGAAAACACCGCGGCCGACCATTTTGTTCTTCGTTTTTTCGATTCCGCACTTCTGCGCGCCGGCGCTCGTCACTTCGCGGCAATCATAGCCGTTCCACATATAGTTCTCATAAAAAACGTGACCAAGGCCGTCCCATTGCGTGCCACACTGGAGAGGCATCGTCACCATGTCATCGGCGGCGCGGATGCCACGCTTGTCGAGCACGCCGGAATAGGCGTCGGTGCCGGTCCGCAGCATGGTGTGGATCGGATTCGTGCGGCCCATCGACGGGTATTTGCTCTTCGCGCCCTGCGGGCCGGTGTGATCGAAATTGAGGGCAAGCGAGATGACCTTGCCCTTCTTCACAAGCCGCGTTGCCGCGACGATGTCTTCGGCCGACGTATAGTTGAGCGTTCCGATTTCGTCATTGGGGCCCCATTTGCCCCAGTTCTTGTACTTCTCCGCAGCATCGCGCATGTCCTGGCGGGTTATCTTTCGGGCTGCCATTGAATTTCCTCTGCCGAAAAGGGAACGAAGCCGCCGGAATACAGCCTGTGAGCGCGGACGATGCAAGCCCCACTGGCAACGTTCCCGCGCAATGCTACGATGAAAAAAACTGGGAGGAGACGAATGCGCTCAACAATAAAACTCATCACCGCCAGCGTGACGCTGTCCGTATTCACGCTCGGCATTTTGCCGGCGGCGGCGGCAGGCTACCCGGACCATCCGGTCAAGATCGTGGTGCCTTTCGCACCCGCCGGACCGACCGACGTGATGGCGCGCCTGATCGCGCAGAAGCTGTCGGACAGCCTGAAGCAGCAATTTTACATCGAGAACCACCCGGGCGCCGGCGGCAACATCGGGATGACGCAGGTCGCCAAGTCTCCGCCGGACGGCTACACGATCCTGGTCGCGAGCTCGAGCTACGTGGTCAACCCGAGCCTCTACGCAAAGAACCCCTACGACCCCTTCAAGGATTTCGCGCCGGTCACGCTGGCAGCGGCGTCGCCCAATATTCTCGTGGTCCACTCCGACTTCCCGGCCAAGTCGGTGAAAGACCTTGTCGACCTGATCAAAAAGAATCCGGGCAAATACAACTATGCGATGCCGGGCACCGGCACGACGCCGCATCTCGCCGGCGAACTGTTCAAGCTCACCTTCCACCTCGACCTTACGACGGTGCCGTTCAATGGCGCCGGCCCCGCGATTCAGTCGGCGGTTGCCGGCCATACCCCGATTGCCTTCACCGCGCTGCCGCCGACCGCACCGCAGGTACAGGGGGGAAAACTGCGTGGGCTTGCGGTCACCTCGGCCAAGCGTTCCTCCGCCCTGCCGGACGTGCCGACCATGGCGGAAGCCGGTGTCAGCGGACAGGAATCCGAAACGATGCAAGGCATCCTCGTGCCGGCCGGCACGCCGAAGGAAATTGTCGATCTGCTCAACCGGGAAATCGTCAAGGCGATGGCCCTCCCCGACGTCAAGGAGAAGTGCGCGCAGCTTGGCTTTGACCCGATCGCCAACAAGCCAGATGAATTTGCCGCCTATATCAAGAAGGAAGTCGAAAAGTGGGGCAAGGTGATCAAGGACGCCAACATCCCGCAAATTCAGTAAGCCCCATCTGACGTAGCGGAATGCGTATCGTCGATATCCGCGAGACGGCCATCCCGCTCAAATCGACGCTCGCCAATTCGAGCTTCGATTTTACCGAGATGACGACGTCGGTGGTCGCCGTGATCACCGACGTCGTTCGCAACGGCAAGCCAACATGCGGTTTTGCATTCAATTCGACCGGCCGTTACGCCTGTGGCGCGCAGATGCGCGCGCGCTTTATTCCCCGTATCCTCGCCGCCGACCCGTCCTCGCTGCTGGATGCCAGCGGCAGCAATCTCGATCCTGCGAAAATTCTCGCCTGCATGATGCGGCGGGAAAAGGCCGGAGGTCATTCTGAACGGTCGATCGCGATCGGCACCATCGAGGTCGCGGTCTGGGATGCCGTTGCCAAGATTGCCGAGAAGCCATTGCGCGTTGTGCTCGCCGAGCGATTCAACGGCGGCAAAATTCCGGAGAGCGTGTTCTGCTACGTGGGTGGCGGCTGGTACTGGCCGGGTCAGACGATCAAGGACCTGCAGGATGAGATGCGCCGGCATCTCGGGGCCGGCTACACGATGGTGAAAATGAAGGTCGGCGGCCTGCCGCTTGACGAAGATCTTCGCCGCCTGGAGGCCGTGCTCGAGGTCGTTGGCTCCGGCGAGCGCCTCGCCGTCGACGCTAATTGCAAATTCGATCGCGCCGAAGCCCTGCGTTACGCCGCGGCGCTCGCGCCCTTCAAGCTGCGATGGTTCGAGGAGCCGTGTGACCCACTCGATTTCGCCCTGTTTGCCGAGCTCGCAAAGAACTACACGCCGCCACTCGCGACCGGCGAGAATCTTTATTCGACGCAGGACGTGGAAAATCTGGTGCGGTTTGGCGGATTTCGGCCCGGCCTTGACGTTATCCAGATCGATCCGCCGCAGGCCTACGGCATCGGCCAGTACGCGAAGACTTTGGATATGCTGGCGGGGCACGGCTGGCCGCGCAGCGCGATGTTCCCGCACGGCGGCAACCAGATGTCGCTTGCGATCGCCGCCGGCTTCGGCCTCGGCGGTGCGGAGTCCTACCCCGGCGTGTTCGGTGACTTCGGCGGATTTGCCGACGACGCCCACATCGAAGCTGGCATGATCTCGCTGTCCGATCGCCCCGGCATCGGCTTTGAGGGCCAGCAACGCCTTTTCCGCATTATGCGCGAGCTCGCGGGCATCTGACGCGCCTGGAACTGTGCGGATTTGGCACCTTTTGCCGGCCTGCAGCGGTAAAAGGTTTGTAAACGCTGCCGGCATACCTTGGATTAACGCGGCCGTGCGACACGTGACGGCGAACTTGCCAGTCGCCCGGAGACCCTCGCAGCGCAAGCCACGGCCGATTTTGATCATGACTGCCAAAGCACCCGTCATTGCGTTCGTCATCCCTTGTTACAACGAACAAGCCGGGATCCAGCACACATTGACCTATCTGCTTGCCGACATGGCCAAGCTGGAGAAGTCAAAGATAATCTCGCCGAAAAGCTATGTCGTAGTGGTCGATGACGGCAGCACCGACCAGACTTGGCGCCTTATCGAAAGAATTACGCAAGCGCGCCCAAAGCGCGTCCGCGCGCTCAAGCTGTCACGCAATGTCGGTCACCAGAACGCGCTGCTGGCCGGTCTCCTCTCGCAGATCGGCAAGGCCGATGCGACCATCTCCCTTGACGCGGACCTGCAGGATGACATGTCCGTCGCCGCGAAGATGATCGAGCATTTCAACGATGGTGCCGAAATCGTGTTTGCCGTGCGCAGGGACCGCACCAGCGACAGCTGGTTCAAGCGCAGATCAGCCGATTTCTTCTATCGTTTGATCAACTGGCTGGGCGCCGAGGTCATTCCTCACCACGCGGACTTCCGGCTGATGGGCGACCGCGCGTTGCGCGCGCTTGCGCGCTATGGCGAAGCGCATGTCTTCCTGCGTGGGCTGGCTGTCCAGCTCGGCTTCAAGACAGCGATAGTGACTTATGACCGTCTCCCGCGCCTGCACGGCGAGACAAAGTACACGCTTGCGAAAATGGTTGCGCTTTCCGTCAACGGTATCACATCGCTGTCGGTAAGGCCGATCCGCCTGATCGCCTTGATGGGCGTCATGTTGTTCGTCATCTTTATCGGGATGAGCATGTGGGTCTTCGGCACATGGCTTGCCGGTCACACGGTGCAAGGCTGGGCGTCGGTCATGCTGTTGTTCCTGCTTATCGCATCATTCCAGACCTTCGCTATCGCCGTCATCGGCGAATATGTCGGCAAGATCTATTTCGAGACCAAGTCGCGTCCGCGCTACATCGTTGACCGGGAAATCGACGCAAGTCTCGAGAGCGGCTCGCCGCGGGATCGCAGCGATGCAACGCAGCCTTCAAAAGGGTATTCGCGCGCGCCGCTCTGATCGGCTATTGTGCCCGGCGAGACGACCTCCCGGTCCCCTTTTCAACGGCAGCCGATGGATACTGATGCCCTGCGCCGACTGCATTACGCCGCGGCGGTTGCTTGCGGCGTCTTTGCCGCCCTGGTCGTGCACATTCTCCTGACCGTATTCGGGCTTGGTCTCGACGCAGTCCTCCGCGAGGCCGCAACCGGCAGCAAGCAGCAGTTCGTATCTGCCATGGCGTGGTGGGCGATCGGCGGCGCGGCTTTTGCCGGCGGCTGGGCCGCGGGCGCCTATCTGATCGTGGCGGCCCGCGAGCGGGAATTTATCTACCGGCTGGCGCAGCGCTTCCTGATCGGGCTCGTATTTGTGGCCGCCACGGTCGGAGGCATTATGAGCAAGACGGGCAATCTGGGCGGCACCGTCGACGTTATCGCAGGGCTCGCGGCGCTTGGGCTGGGCCTGATCTGCGCTTTCTGCGGCGCGCGGCTCGCTTATCTCAACGCTGAACAGGTCTAGCCGGAAACCGGGCTCCGCGGCGGCAGTCCCCGGTGTCACTACTATGCGTTGTCCATCCTGATATTCACGCTATACTTTCAATAAGGACTGGAACCAACCAGCCGGGGGAGACACGCAGTTTCATGGGAGGAACAACCAATGCACAACAGCGCAAAATTTGCAGCCGTGTTGGCAACGGCCGCGCTTGCCTATGTACCCGCACCCGCTGCAGCGCAATCGTGTGAAGACCTGGTCCTTGGGGCCGCACTTTCAGCCACCGGCATCTACGCAGCCAACGGCAACAACACCAAGAACGGTTATGAATTCGCCGTCAAAAAAATCAACGACGCGGGCGGCATCAAGATCGGCGGCAAGTGCTACCACCTCAAGATAAAATACTACGACGACGAGTCGACGCCTGCGCGCGCTGCGCAACTGGTTGAGCGGCTGATCGACCAGGACAAGGTCAAGTTCATGCTCGGCCCATACGGGTCGCCGCTGACCAAAGCGATTCTTCCCGTCATCGAGAAATATAAGATTCCTCTCGTGCAGGGCGAAGCCGCTTCCCGGTCTCTCTTTACGCAGGGCTACAAGTACCAGTTCGGTATCGTAGCAACGTCCGAGAAATATCTGACGCCGGTCATCGACATGGCGGCTGAGCTCGCCAAGAAGGCGGGTAAAAATCCCTCATCTGTCAAAGTGGCGATGATCTACCAGGACGACGCGTTCTCGCTGGACGTCCGTCAGGGCGTCATCGAGCTAGTCAAGAAATACAATATGCAAACGGTCATCGACGACCGCATGCCGAAAGACCTCAACGACGTCACGACATTCTTCACCAAGGTCAAGGCACTGCAGCCTGATGTCCTGCTGATCTCGGGCCACGAAAAAGGCGCCGCAACGGCTGCACGGCAAATGGGTGAGTTCAAGACGGCCGTGCCGCTGATCGGCATCACGCACTGTGAATCGGCAAAAATCGTCAACGACTTCCCCAAGATCGCGGAAGGACTCGTCTGCCCGACGCAGTGGGATGAGACCATGAAGGCGAAGGATCCCATGTTCGGGTCTGCGGCCGAGTACAACAAGGCCATGATTGCAGCGCACCCCGAGTACAAAGTCGTGCCATATCAGACTGCACAAGCAAGCGCGGCAGTCTACGTCTGGGCCGATGCGTTCAAGCGGGCCCAGTCGCTCGACACCGAGAAGGTGCGCGAGGCGCTGACGAAAACCGACATGCCGACGTTCTATGGCGGCGTTAAATTTGCCGAGGACGGCAGCAATCCAGGCAAGCAGATCGTCATGCGTCAGATCCAGGGCGGCAAGTACATCGTCGTCTCGCCGGCCGAGGTTGCTGCCGCACCGCTGAACTATCCGCGCGACGCCCACTACTAGCCGAAGACGGAAGCGGGCAGGTCCCTGCCCGCTTCCTCTCCGCTTCCGTGCGCGGCCCGATCGCAACACGATAGGGCCGTCCATCTCAACGACGGGTGGGGACGTCCGCGATGGAACAGGTACTTGGCAATCTTTCCGTTCTGGTAGGCATGCCGATCTTCAATCTCGGCCTGCTGATCGACGGCCTGCTGGTCGGATCGATTTTCGCGCTTGCGGCCTATGGCCTTGCGCTCGTTTGGGGCGTGATGAACGTCAAGAACCTGGCGCAGGGCGACTTCATCATGATCGGCGGCTACATCACCTGGACGCTCGGGCGCTACGGGATTGATCCGCTGCTGGGCGTGCCGGTCGCCGCAGTCGTGCTGTGGGGTGTCGGCTGGATTCTCTATCGCACGGTCATCAGCAAGGTCATTACCCGCGACCTTTTCACCTCGCTGCTGGCGACGTTCGGCATCGCAATCGTCATTCAGCAGGGCCTCAACCTCGCCTTCGGCCCCGACACGCAATCCGCTACGTCTGATCTGCCCACGCTGTCGTTCGCGGACGGGCTGATCACCATCGCCTCCACCCGCATCGTCGGCTTCGCGTTCGCGATCATGCTTGCCGTAGGCGTTATTCTTTTCATGAGGAAAGGCCGCATGGGCCAGGCGATCCGCGCAACCGCGCAGGATGCAAGAGCGGCGCGCGTCCTCGGCATCGACACCGAGAAGGTCTATTCGTTCACCTTCTGCCTGAACGCCGCGATTTGCGGCGCGGCCGGTGCGCTCGTCGCCGTGGTCTGGAACGTCCAGCCGTTCATGGGAACGACCTATTCGATCCGCCTGTTCGTCATCGTCACCGCCGCCGGCTTCGGCAACCTGCCGGGCGTGATCGCGGCGGGATTTGGCATGGGCGTATTCGAGCAATTCGGGGGATTCATCCTGGGCGCCGAATACCAGCAGGCACTAATTGTCCTGCTGCTGCTGGCCGTGCTGGCGGTCCGGCAGCTGCAGCAACTCCGCGTGCGGCAGGCCGTGCAATGACCCGCACGTCGCTCCATCCGGTCACCATCGGCCTGCTGCTGCTCGTCGGCGTCGCGGCGCCGCTGCTGTTCCCCGCCTACACCAACCAAATCGCCGTGCTCTGGCTGATGATCGTCTTCGCCTCAACCTGGGACATCCTCGGTGGGCAGATGGGGTACAACTCGCTCGGCAACATCTTTTTCTTCGGCGCCGGCATGTACACCTGCGCCGTGGTGCAGATCGGCCTGTATTACGACGTCGGGATGTACACGTCGGGAGCGCGCACCACGCACATTGCCTTCACGACCGCCCAGTACTTCACCGGATTCGCAATCGGAACAGTTGCGGCCGGCATCGTGGCCGCAGTCCTCGCCGTCGCAACGTCCTGGATCGTGTTCGGACTGCGCGGGCCCTATTTTGCGATCGGGACGCTCGGCGTGGCGGTCGCGGGCGCCGAACTGGTGGCCTCCTGGCAATGGGTCGGGGCCGCCTCGGGCATATCGATGCCGGTATTTCCGGGGGGCCCTCAGACGCAAAAGCTGTTTTTCTATTTCCTGCTCTTTGCCCTCGCCTTCGTCGTGCTGCTTTTTCTGCGGTGGCTCTACTCGACGAATTTCGGCATGGCCATCAATGCAATCCGCGACGATGAAGAAAAGGCCGAAGCGATGGGCCTCTATACGCGCCGCTACAAGCGGACGGCGTGGACGATCGCTGCGTTTTTCCTCGGCATCGCGGGCGCCATTTTCGGCAACATGACCGGCTTCATCGATGCGCGCGACATCGCGTTCCCGACCACGACCTTCAATATTTTCATGATCCTGATGGTGCTGCTCGGCGGCAAAGGCACATTCTGGGGACCGGTCGTCGGCGCGGTCATCTTTCACGTCATCAAGGAAGTGACCTGGACCTATTTCCTGGGATGGCAGTTCGTGGCGCTCGGGCTGCTTATCGTCATCATTGTCGTCTATTTCCAGCAGGGCATCGTCGGCTGGCTGATGGAAAAATATCCGGACCGATTTGGTGTCCGTGTTGCACCGAAGGAACGCGAAGTGCGATCGCGTGCGATCGAGCTCGCGCCGCACGCTGAAGGTGCCGAATGAACGATTCGATCATCGAGATCACGAATGTGACCAAGTCGTTCGGTGGCGTCGTCGCCAACCGCAACGTTTCCCTGTCGGTGCCACGCGGCCGAATTACCGGACTGATCGGTCCCAACGGATCGGGCAAGACCACCTTGTTCAACTCGATCGTCGGATATCATCCGATCGATTCGGGTTCGATCCGTTTCGAAGGTCAGGAGATCTCGCAACTTCGTGTGCAGGAAATTGCGCGGCTCGGCCTTCTGCGCACGTTCCAGACCACCCGCATCTACGGCAAGATGAGCTGTCTGCAGAACATGCAGATCTCGATTCCGCACAGAAAGGCCGGCTTTTTCGACATGTTCGCCTACGAACGGCCGGACGTCGTCGAACGCGCCGAGCATTTGCTGTCGTTTGTGGGCCTTTATGAGAAGCGTTTCCTGCGTGCTGGCAGCCTCTCTTTCGGGCAGCAAAAGCTGCTCGAATTTGCCATGGCGCTCATGAACGAGCCGACGGTCCTGCTGCTCGACGAGCCGACCGCGGGCATCAACCCGACGCTGATCAATGGGCTGATCGACCGCCTGAAGCGCGCCAATGCCGAATTCGGCATTACGATGCTGATCATCGAGCACAACATGCGCGTCATCATGAATATGGCGAGCAAGATCTATTGTCTTGCCCACGGCGAAATGCTCGCGGCCGGTGCACCCGAGGAGATCCAGGGCAATCAGAACGTCGTCGACGCCTATCTGGGGGTGCACTGATGGCAAGCTCCGGGCACACCCACGCGTCAGACGGCGGCTATCACGGCGGCGTTGGTGCCATCATTTCTGTCGAAGAGGTCACCCGCCAGGCGCTTGAAATAGCCCGCGAGGTGAACGTCGAGCAGCTCGACGCGCTTGCGGGAAACAAGCCGCATTTGCGGATCGACGCGCTCAACGCCGGTTACGGGCAGATGGAGATCCTGCACGACTTCAATCTGCGCGTTGGTCGCGGCCAGTCACTGTGCCTGATCGGCCCGAACGGGGCGGGAAAATCGACGGTCCTGCATTCGATTTTCGGCTTCACCAATATTTTTTCGGGCACGGTTTCCACGACGTTGGACGGCCATAGCCTCGACGTCACCCGCCTGTCGTCCAACGAAAAGCTGCAGTCGGCCGGCATTGCCTACATTCTGCAGGACAAGTCCGTTTTCCCCGGGATGACGGTGGAAGAAAATCTGTGGCTCGGCGCCTACCTGATGGATCGCAAATCGGCGAGGCATGCCGCCGACGCGATTTTTGAGAAATACCCGCGACTCGCCGCGCGCCGGAAGCATCCGGCCAAAGTGCTGTCGGGCGGCGAGCGCCGCCTGCTCGAAATCTGCCGCGCTCTGGTCATGAACCCAAGTGTGCTGCTCGTCGACGAGCCGTCGATCGGACTTGAGCCGCGCTTTATCGACGCTGTCTTCGACATTCTGGGCAATCTTCAGCACAACGAAGGCAAGACCATCGTGATGGTCGAGCAGAACGCGAAGAAAGGCCTGGAGTTCTCCGATATCGGCTACGTGCTGGTCTCCGGCAAGCTCGCGATGGCGGGCAAGGCCAGCGAGCTGCTGACCGATCCGGATGTCGGGCGTCTGTTTCTGGGTGGTTAGCTGGCGCGCCAGCAACGCCAGTCTAATCAGTGTCCTGTTCTTGGATCCACGCGACCATAAGCTCCCAAATGACGGCCAGCACGATTGGGCCGAGGAACAGTCCGGTGATGCCGTAAGCGAGCGTACCGCCGATGACCCCTATCAAAATGACGAGAATTGGGGTCTTCAGGCCGCGACCCATCACGAGGGGTCTCAATAAGTTGTCCAGCAGGTTCACCGGCACCATGTAGGCCGTAAACAGGAGCGCCGACGTGGTCTCCATTGTCATCCAGCTCCATATGATGACAGGCACGATGACAATCGTCGGCCCGACCTGGATTATTCCGAGAATCAAGACAGCGAATGTAATCAGGCTCGCTTGAGGAATGCCGGCGGCCATCAAGCCAATGCCGGCCAACAGCGCCTGCAGCACTGAAATGCCGATCACGCCGCGCGAAACCGCGCGGATAGTCGCCGCTGCCTGGCCGACAAGCTCTTCGCCGCGCTCCGGATTGAGTCGCCGTGAAAACCTTTTGACGGCGGCGCCAAGCGCGGGGGCCGGCGAAAACAGAAATCCAGCAACAATGATGGCGATGAGAAACTTCACGATGCCCAAGCCGGTATCGGCACCGACGCGCAGCAATCTGCCACCCAACGGCTTTAGTTCCGGAACGATCTTGGCGAAGGCAGCGCTCAGGTTGGTCGATGCCAGATCCCAGAATTGATAGATCGATTCGCCGATCAGCGGCCAGTCTTTCACCGAAACAGGCGGCGACGGTACTGCCAAAATTGAAGGATCGAGCCGCTCGGAAATCATCCGGACACTGTCGACCAACCCCATGGCGAGCCACGTCGCCGGACCGATAATGACCAGCAGGCTCAGAACAGTCGTGAGTGCGGCGGCCAACCGACGCCGTCCTCCGAGCCCATGCGAAATCCATTCGAAGATAGGATAGAGCGCGACGGCCAGCACCGCGCTCCAGATGAAAATCGAAATAAATGGCTGAACGAGAACGAAAGACCAGTAGAGCAGAAGGGCAAGAACCGCCAGCCGGATGGCTGTTTCAATGAATGACGCCGTGATCTGATCACTGCCAGGCCGTTTTTTGTGATCGCGCGTCACAGATGGCTTCCCCGACGATGCCGTGCAAAGTCGCTATTGGCCGCGCAACAACCGCGCTGCCACCGTCAGCCTATCACGTGGTCTCGCAAATCGGAGGCCGGAGAAAATCGTTTGATACGTCTGATTGCCCCGCAAAATCACGTTCAGCGGCGCGTCCGTCGACAAATGGCGACCCAAATCCCGGTCCCAGCTGCTTCCGGCCTTTTCTCAGGGCGCGCTCGGCGATGCAGGCGTCAAATGCCGCGCGAAAGAGGTCGGGCAGCTGGCTCGGTGACTGCAGTACGGACCGAATGACAGCAAAAACATTCACCGAACCGTTCGAGTCCAGTGCCAGCCCTGCCGCGGACGGAAGCGCCCTGTGGGCTGCGTCGATAATGACCCGGCAGGCAGCAAATGGAATCTGATGCGCAGCTGCGATTTCCGCCGCGAGATGAGATTCCATATCGACGGCGAACGCACCTGTCGTCCGATGGAGATGCGATTTCTCCGAAGGCGTCGGCACCATGCCATCGGAGCCGACAATGTCCGCAAGCACGGCGCCGGGAAGCCGCTTGGAGAGTTCATGTCGCCATTTCGAATCGGTCTCGATGACGCGATCGCGATACCTGACTGCGGACGCGACGATCCAATTCCCCGCGACAAGCTCCGGATGCAGCCCGCCAGAGATTCCAAAACTGATAATGCCCGAAACGTCGGGATGAATTGCCGCGTGCAAAGCGGGGCCAAGGCGCTCACCCTGGCTGCAGACCACCGATACCCCGCTACCGCGCGCAACCAGGGCTTCGCGCGCAAGCGACGTCACGGCAACAATAGTCGACGGTCTTGGCATCCCCCGCCCCCTGACGGTCCCTGCAAAGACCATTCGTATCCGACCCTAGGGGAAATTCAAGTATCCAGACGTACGAAACCACTGCAGAGCGTCTTGAATTCCCTCAATATATGGCCGTGGACGGTAGGATAGCTCCCGCTCGGCCTTGGTCGAGGTAAAGAACATGCGATATCGCGCTAGGTAGACCCCATCCAAAGTCGCAAGGGGTTCGCGCCCCGTAATTCGCGCCACAGCTTCCGCAGCAAAAGCGACCGGAATCAGGGCGCGCCAGGGAAGCCGCACCCAAGGCGCGCGACGGCCCACGATCCCCGCAATGTCTTTCAGCATCTGCGAGAACAAGACGTTCTCACCACCGAGAATGTAGCGTTCCCCGATCTTGCCGGAGCGCATTGCCGCGATATGACCGTCTGCAACATCCTCCACATGGACGAGGTTGAGTCCCGTGTCGACGAACGCCGGGATCCGGCCCTTGGCGGCTTCCACGATGATGCGGCCAGTCGGGGTTGGCCGCGCGTCGCGCGGTCCAATCGGCGTTGAAGGATTGACGATGACAGCGGGAAGACCCTGCTCAGCCACCATGGAATCGACCAGGCGTTCGGCCGCGATCTTGCTGCGCTTGTATGCGCCGATTGCCTCGTTTTCGGGCAGTGGGTTCGACTCGTCCGCGATCTCACCGGATCGCAATGCAATGGTCGCCACGCTGCTGGTATGGACGATCCGCTCGACGCCCGCACGCAACGCCGCCTGCATGACGTTGCGGGTGCCCTCGAGGTTGGTGGCATAAATTTCGCCCGGGTCCGGGGCCCACAGACGATAGTCGGCTGCCACATGAAAAACGTAGCGCACACCCGCGACTGCGCGATCGATTGAAGCTCGGTCACGCAGGTCGCCTTCGATAAATTCGATGTCGAGGCCGGCGAGGTTGGAGTAAGGCCCTTTCTCACGGACGAGCGCGCGCACAGAAAAACCGGCTTCGACGAGTTTGTGCGCGACAGCAGAGCCGACGAACCCGCTTGCACCGGTGACGAGAACCTTGCCCTGAGTGTTCATCCGTCGCGGGTTCCGATATGCCGACGATTCGAACCGTGCCGACCCATCGGCGAACCGGCATCGAACGATCGAGATTTATCCCCCAAGCAGCTTCTGCGTTCGATCATGCAACCTCTTGATCAAACCGTCGGCGCCGCCCGAGGCGATAATCGAGGCAAATTCGTCGCGTCGCGTCGCGAGGTCGCTGATAGTCCCATTGAGATAGACGTCGATCACCCGCCCGCCTCGAACCAGATAGTTGATACTCACAGTGCGGCCGCCGGGCTGCAACAGCCTGGTTTTCACAATTTCGCCACCGCCGCGCGGCTCCGGCACCGATTTCGGGTCTACAACAAAGCTTTCTCCGGAATAGTCCTTAATCTGGCTTGCGTAGTCGGCAATGATGAACTTGGCGAATGCATCCCGCACGGCCGCCTGCTGGGCTGGCGAGAAACTCTGCCACGCCGGCCCCACTGCCAGCCGCGTCATTGTCGGAAGATCGAAAGCCGATGAAATGGCGGGCGTGAACCGCTTGTCACGCTCGCGGACGCTCAGGCGGCCCGCTTGCTGGATCGTCGGCATCAACTGCTGGTAATAACTCTGAATGTGCGTCACGGCTGACGACTGCGCGTTCAATCGGGTCGGGGCGACCAGGACGGCGGCAACTATGGCAACGATTGCGAACAAATGACGCAAGTTGAATTCCGACTCTCGCATTGTGGTTTCCACTCTCCCGGATGGACACGACCTGCCTGGGCGGCCGCGACCTTTCATCATTCGCGGTGTGCCGTATTGTTTTGGAATTGCATTAAGGCCCCGTCAAGACGTAGGCGACAGCCTGAAATGAATATGCTTTTTTTGCAAATTCAATGAGCAAGACCGTCAATCACCTGGCGATCAACGCAACCAGGCAGGCCGTGCGCCTGTCGACGCGGCATGCACGGTTCGTGCTTCTTGCCTTCTTGCTTGTTGCAGTCCTGTCGGCTCTCTATTTCACGTCCCATTTCGCCATCACGACCGACAGCAACAAGCTTTTGTCGAGCTCATTGCCGTGGCGTCAGCAGGAACGAGCACTCGACCGAGCCTTTCCCTGGCGAGTCGACCAGATCATTGCCGTCGTTGACGCCAGCACGCCCGAGGCTGCCGAGGAAGCAGCCGACACACTCGCAAACGACCTCTCGCGTCGCGCAGACGTGATCCGGACCGTTTCCCGCCTCGATGGCGGCGAATTCTTCGCGCGGAACGGCGTTCTTTTTCGTTCTCTCGACGAAGTGCGCCGCGATGCCAATGATCTCATCGGTGCGCAGCCGTTCCTCGGAACGCTTTCGGCCGATCCGACATTGCGAGGTGTCCTTCGCACACTGTCTCAGTCAATCGAAGGATTGCGCCTGGGGAAGACAAAGCTCGAGGACCTAAGGCCGGCGCTCACGGAAATCGCCGATGCGCTGGAAACTCTGTCGAGCGGAAAGTATCCGGCCTTTTCCTGGCGCAAATTAATAACGGGACGGACGCCGGAGTCTTCTGAGCTTCGCCGCTTCATCAATATTCAACCGGTCCTGGACTTCGACGACCTGCAGCCCGGGCGCAAGGCGACCGCGGCCATACGCGAGGCGGCGTCGCGGCTCGGACTGACGCCTGAGCGAGGCGTGAAGGTGCGCCTCACCGGCTCCGTCGCTCTGTCGGACGAGGAATTCGCCACGATTGCCGACGGCGCCGCGCTGAATGGCGTCATCACCCTTCTGCTTGTTGTGCTGGTGCTGTGGCTCGCGTTGAAAAAGGCCCGGATCATCCTGGCCGTTTTTGTCAACCTGGCGGCCGGGCTCATCTTCACCGCCGCCGTCGGGCTCTGGATGGTGGGAGCTCTGAACCTGATCTCCGTTGCCTTCGCGGTGCTCTTTGTCGGGCTCGGGGTCGATTTCGGCATCCAGTTCAGCGTCCGTTACCGCGCCGAACGATTTGAATCGCGCGATCTCGAAGACGCTCTGCTCGGGACGGCCAAAGGATTGGCGGGGCCGCTTTTGCTCGCGGCAGCATCGATCGCCGCAGGCTTCTACTCGTTCCTGCCAACGGCCTATGTCGGTCTGTCCGAACTGGGATTGATCGCGGGAACCGGCATGATCGTTGCGTTCGGAACGACCGTAACTTTGCTGCCGGCGCTGCTCGCCGTCCTCAAGCCTCCGGGCGAGCCTGCACCGATTGGCTATGCCGCGCTTGCGCCGGTTGACCGCTTTCTCGAAACGCAACGCAGATGGGTCGTCGGCACGACGTTGGCGGTCACGATCCTCGGCCTGCCTTTGCTTGCGGGTCTGCGCTTCAACTTCAACCCGCTCGACCTGCGGTCCCGGGACACTGAATCGGTGGCAACCCTGCTCGATCTTATGGCTGATCCCGACACCAGTCCGAACACGCTCGACATTCTTGAAAGTAATGCCGCGCGCGCTTCCGCGCTTGCCGAACGCCTGCGCCAGCTGCCGGAGGTCGCGCAGGTCGTGACGCTGCAAAGCTTCGTTCCCAAGGACCAGGACGAGAAGCTTGCGATCATCGACGATGCGAGTTTTTTCCTCCGGAACACGCTCAATCCTGACCAGGTCGAACCGAAACCGACGCCGGCCGACACCCTGGCAGCAATCGACACGACGGCCGGCGACCTGCGCGGAGCCGCAGCCGCCTCCGACACCAGCCCGGCCGCCGTTCAGGCACGCCGTCTCGCAGGCATCCTGGCCGCACTGGCGAAGAAATCCCAGGCGGCCCGGGACGACGCCGAGCGTGTTCTCGTGGCGCCGTTGGTGACGACGCTGCGTCAGGTCAGAAGCCTGCTCATGGCCGAGCACGTGACGATCGAGATGTTGCCCCAGTCGTTGACCCAGCGCTGGATCTCGGTCGACGGGCTGAACCGGGTCGAGGTTGCGCCGAGCGGCGATGGCAATGACAACGCGACCCTGGAGCGTTTCGTCGCAGCCGTGCGTGGCGTTGCGCCTGACGCAGCCGGCAAGCCCGTCTTCGTCATCGAGGCGGCAGCGACCATCGTCAAAGCTTTCATTCAGGCCGCGATCTGGTCCGTGGCGTCGATCGCGCTCATCCTTTTCATTGTGTTGCGACGCTGGAGTCACGTCGCCCTGACGCTGGTGCCCTTGCTCGTCGCAATCGTCGTCACGCTGGAGATCTGCGTCGTGATCGGGCTGCAGCTGAACTTCGCGAACATCATCGCACTGCCGCTGCTTCTCGGCGTCGGCGTCGCGTTCAAGATCTACTACATCATGGCCTGGCGTTCCGGTGAGCGGAACTTTCTGCAGTCGAGTCTGACGCGGGCTGTCATCTACAGCGCCTGTACCACCGCGACCGCTTTCGGGAGCCTGTGGTTCTCGCACCACCCGGGTACATCGAGCATGGGCAAGCTGATGGCTCTATGCCTCGTGACGACGCTCGCGGCGGCCGTGCTCTTCCAACCTGCGCTCTTAGCGACGCAGAACAAGGCCGGTTGTAGTAAATAAATAGCCTAAAACTTGGGCCTGTGACAAAAAAGTAACACTTATGCCGTAGCGGCTCTGCTAATTTTGTCTGACGCGATCCGATCGGCGCGCTACATCATCGTAGTGCGCGCGTGATGGGATTCGACAAGCCTCGGGCCTGCAGGGGAATTGAGAAGGGGCGG
>DASSSM010000096.1:0-4410 GCA_035708425.1 Pseudolabrys sp. | reverse complement strand
GGAGCTTCGGGCTGCGCGTTCGCAGCAGGCGGGGATGGGTCAGCGGGTTGGATACGATCAGCGTCAGCACAAAGGCGCTGGTGTAGCGCGCCCACGCGACCTGCAGCGAGTCCATCTGGGTGTTGAGATATTTTGCCGTGGCATCGAGGCATGCGAACAATGCGACGGCGCCACACATCAGGGCGATGCCGATCAGCCGCTGGCGGCGCTGCTGCGTTGCTGCGTTCAATAGGTTGCCCGGCCGCCCGAAATGTCGAAGACCGCACCGGTCGTAAATGAGCAGTCGCTGGATGCGCAAAACGCGGCAAGGCTCGCTATCTCTTCGACCGTCACGAAGCGGCCGCGCGGGATTTTCGACAGCATGAAGTCGATATGTTCCTGAGTCATCTGATCGAAGATGGCGGTCTTAGCCGCAGCCGGCGTGATGCAGTTGACCGAAATATCGTGCGAGGCGAGCTCCTTGCCGAGCGATTTGGTCAATGCGATGAGCCCTGCCTTCGACGCGGAATAGGCCGGCGCGTTCGGGTTGCCTTCCTTGCCGGCGATGGACGCAATATTGACGATGCGGCCGTAGTTCTGGGCAATCATCAACGGGGCCAGCGCACGGCAACAATGAAAAGGCCCATCGAGATTGACCGAAAGCACGGCCCGCCAGGCGTCGAGCGGATAGTCCCAGGTTTTCACGTTCGGCCCGGCGATTCCGGCATTGTTGACCAGAATGTCGATGCGCCCGAGAGCCTTGACCGTCTCGTCGCGCGCGCGTTCCACGTCAGAATATTTGGTGACATCGACCGCAACAGGGGTCACACGGCCGCGGTTTTTCAGTTCGGCAGCCGTCTTTTTGGCAAATTCGATATCGCGGTCCCAGATCGCAATCGTCGCTCCGGAATCAAGAAACCGTTCCACGATCGCGCGGCCGATGCCTTGAGCGCCGCCGGTGACAATCGCATTGCGTCCACCGAGATCGATCTTGTTGGTCATCGCCGCCTCCTGAGCAAAACTAGCGAACGTGGCGGCCGATGGCGAGCATTGAAAATGCAGCGGAGCATTGCCCGTCGGGCCGAGCGGCGCGATCTTGTCGGGCGCGCTTTATTCGTGTACTTATTGACATGCGGGGCACGCGACGGTCGCCCCGCCTTCCCAAGGCCTGCGAGCCCAAGCACCGTCTCCTTCGTTCACGGAGGGGACTCATGATTTTGTCGTGCTAGAGTTTCGAAGAGCAGAATTTCGGGGAACACGCCGCCTCCCCGTCAGATGACTCCATCCAAGCGCTGCGACCCTCGCTTTGGGAGCGAATTCTATGGATGGATGGCATTTGGCTCTGTTCCTCATCGCAACTTATTTCGGCGGCCTGACGTCGGGCCTCTCGGGCTTCGCGATGGGCCTCGTTGTTTCCGGCGTGTGGCTGCACCTTGTGACGCCGCAGCAAAACGCACTTTTGATCGTGCTCTGCGGACTCGTGACGCAGGGTTCCGGGATCTGGCGCGTGCGCCACGCGATAAATTGGTGGACCATCGCGCCCTACATCATCGGCGGCGCGGTCGGCATTCCGGCGGGCATCGCCTTGGTGACGACGGTCGATCCGGGCACGATTCGCTTCGGCATCGGCGTGCTGCTCTTGGCCTACAGCCTCTACAGTCTGATCCGGCCTGCCTTCAAACCGCCCACGGCGAGCTTTCCGGCGGATCTTGGTGTCGGCATCATCAATGGCCTGATCGGCGGCTTGACCGGGCTCGGCGGCGTTGCGGTAACTGTCTGGTGCCAGCTGCGCGGCGGAAAAAAGGACGAGCTGCGCGCTGTTTTTCAGCCGGTGCTGTTCGCAATATTTGTCATGACGGCAATCGCATTCGCAGTTGCTGGCACCTTTACAGCGGAAACGCTCAAGCTTTATGCGTTCGCGCTTCCGGTGCTGGTTGCCGGCATCTGGTCCGGGTTTGGGCTATACGGAAAGCTCGACGATGCCACGTTCCGTAAAGTGATCCTGGTGCTTCTGCTTGCGTCGGGCGTGGCGTTGATCGTGCCGATGCATTGAAATACAGCGTGATAGGGATGGCGACCACCGTGACCGCTGCGCGACCGAGCTTCGGCGAAGCCTTTCTCCTGTGGCTCAAGATCGGCTGCATCAATTTTGGCGGGCCGGCCGGGCAGATCGCGCTCATGCACCGCACCCTCGTCGACGAAAAGAAGTGGGTCGACGAGGCCCGTTTCCTGCACGCGTTGAACTTCTGCATGCTACTGCCCGGCCCCGAGGCGCAAAAGCTCGCGACTTATCTGGGCTGGCTTCTGCACGGCGTGCGTGGAGGCCTCAGCGCAGGCATTCTTTTTGTTCTGCCGGGCGCGTTTGTGATGCTCGGCTTGAGCCTGCTCTATGCGCTCGGCCGCGGAATCCCGCTGATCGATGGCGCCTTGTTCGGCATCAAGGCGGCGGTCCTGGTGATCGTGATCGAGGCGCTGTTCCGCATCGGCAAGCGCGCTCTCAAGTCGTCAATCCTTCTCGGTCTGGCCGCAGCGGCATTTGTCGGAATCTTCTTTTTGATGCTGCCATTTCCACTGATCGTGGCTGCAGCGGCGCTCGTCGGCTACGCCGTTGCGCGTCGGTCACCGCAGCAGCTGGGGCTTTCCGGCGAACCAGAAAACGTGCTGCCGGCGGAAGACAATCGCTGGCGCCACTTCGCCATCGCATCCGTCGTCGGCCTCGTTGCCTGGATCACGCCCATCGCGCTCGCGGCCGTCATCTTCGGTCCGCACCATGTCCTCGTCAGCATCGGCGCGTTTTTCTCAAAGCTTGCGGTCGTGAGCTTCGGCGGAGCCTACGCGTTGCTTGCTTACATGGCGCAGGAGGCGGTGCAGACTTACGGCTGGATGACCGCGCCGGAAATGGTCGACGGCCTCGGGCTGGCCGAAACCACGCCGGGCCCCTTGATCCTGGTCACTCAGTTTGTCGGTTTCCTCGCAGCCTTCCGTGACGCGGCTCCGTTCTCGCCGGTCGTCGCCGGTGTGCTTGGGGCAGCAATGACGACATGGGTTACATTCGTGCCCTCTATGCTTTGGATCTTCGCCGGCGCGCCCTTTGTCGAGCCGCTGCGCGCCAATCGACAATTATCCGGCGCGCTGGCGGCAATTACCGCTGCCGTCGTCGGCGTGATCCTGAACCTGTCGGTATGGTTCGCGCTGCATGTGCTGTTCGGAAAGGTCACGGAAATGCGCGCCGGTCCGCTGCGCTGGTACGCCTTCGATCCGCTCGCGCTAGACCTCCGCGCGACCGCGCTCGCCGTAATTGCCGCTGTGCTGGCGTTCGGCCTTCACCGCAGCCTGATTGAAGTGGTGGTCGCGATGGCGGCGCTCGGTGTCATCGTCCAGCTGGCACTTGGAACCTAGCGCTCGCGGCTGATCGCGCTCTCGTGCCAGCGGCGCAAGGCAAGGTGCGAGATCGCCGACAAGGCAAAGAAGATCGCGACGCCTGCGAGCGATAGCAGCAGCAGCGCCGCGAACATGCGCGGAATGTTCAGGCGATAACCCGACTCGGCAATCCGGTAAGCGAGCCCGGAGCCCGCGCCGGCAGAACCCGCGGCAATTTCCGCCACCACGGCGCCGATCAATGACAGGCCGCCGGCAATCCGCAGGCCGGCGAGTATCTGCGGCAGAGCTGCCGGCAATTTCAGATTCCACAATGTCTGCCAGCGCGAGGCTTTGCACAGCTC
The DNA here is from genome assembly GCA_035708425.1 of Pseudolabrys sp. Lineage (GTDB taxonomy): Bacteria > Pseudomonadota > Alphaproteobacteria > Rhizobiales > Xanthobacteraceae > Pseudolabrys. Next base: position 709 of record DASSSM010000096.1, on the reverse strand, counting down.
GAACAGCGCGACGAGATTGTGATCGACCGAGCTGAGGCCCAGCGTCGTGTTGGCCAGAACTGGAAAGAACGCAACGATCCATGCGCAGGCGAGCACCGCCAAAGGCTGCGGCAGATAGATCAGCAGCAGCGGCGCAATCGCGACAATCGGCGTCACCTGAAGAATGACGGCATAGGGATAGAACGAATATTCGACGAGGCGCCACTGATTGAAGATGACCGCGAGCGCGATGCCGCCGACCGCGGCGAGCAGAAATCCCTGAAACGTAAGCGTGAGCGTCACCAGGAGCGATTGCCACAATAGGGGTCCGTCCGCGACCAGCGTCGCCAGCACAAGACCGGGGCCCGGCAGGATAAACGGCGGGATCGCAAAAATCCGCACGACCGCATGCCAGCAGGCGATAACCAGCGCCAGCACAAGGACCGGGAGCACGACACGAAGAGCCCGCTCGTTCATGACGGCGCCCCCGCCGTCATTGCGCCCGCGAGCGCCTCGGCTACCTGCCTGCAAGAACGCCCATATTCAGCCGAGGTGCGGAAGTTTTCGTCGCGCGGATACGGTGCCGGAATCGGAATCTCCGCGAAAACGCGCCCGGGACGCGGCGTCAGCACGACAATCCGCTGCGAGAGGTAAACCGACTCGAACACCGAGTGCGTAACGAAGATCACGGTGCTTCGCACGGCCTGCCACACCGCCAAAAGGTCGTTGT
>DASSSM010000095.1:0-2449 GCA_035708425.1 Pseudolabrys sp. | reverse complement strand
GGCCGCTGCTCAGACTTGGCCCGAGCGGCCGGTGACAATGGTGATTCCGTTTCCTCCGGGCGGGGGCACCGATCTTCTCGGACGGATCATCGCCAAGGGGCTTACCGAGGCGCTGGGGCAGCAGGTTGTGGTCGAGAACGTCGGCGGCGCCGGCGGCATGCTCGGTTCGGCGCGCGTGGTCAAATCAGCGCCCGACGGCTATACGATGGTCATCGGCACCACGGCCGACGCTATCAACCAGTCGCTGTACAAAGCCCCGCTCTACAATTTCGCGACCGACTTGGTGCCAGTCGGGTTGATGGGCAATCAGCCGACCGTCCTGCTCGCACGCAAGGACTTTCCGGCCAATACCCTCCAGGAATTCGCTGCTTATGTCAGAGCAAACCCGGCATCGGTGCAGTTTGGCTCGGCGGGAGCCGGCTCGACCGGCCATCTGTTCTGCGAACTGCTCAATGCGGCACTCGGCATCAGCAATGTAACGCATGTGCCATATCGTGGCGGGGGGCCGGCAATGCAGGACCTGATCGCCGGTCGTTATGATTATATCTGCACTCTGAGTCCAACCGGCAAACCTCTGCTCGAGGGTAATATGGTCAAGGGGATTGCCATTCTGCAACCTAGCCCTTCTTATTCACGCCAATTGGGGAATTGAGCGACGGATGTAGCGGAAAGCCGCCATTCGATTCATGATTCTGGTTGCAACACCGATTCACGGACCGATTGAGGAGCGCCACACCCGTCATGAGCGAAGATAGCTTACTGCCGTTTGAACTTCCATCGGTTGCGCGCAAGAAGCTGAGCGTTGGGTTCGATGGCGGCCAGTTGTCGTCGGACGCCGGCGTGCTTGTGCTGCGCGGTGTCGAGAAGAAGCTCGGGCTGGCGGCGCGCCTTGCTTCGTGCATCCGCGACCGGCGCAAGCCGGAACGCATTGAGCACTCGTTTGAGGAGATGCTTCGGTTGCGGATGTTCGCGATCGCGGCGGGCTATGAGGACGCCAATGATTGCGACGCGCTGAGGCATGATCCGGTCTTCAAGATGGCGGTGGGCCATGCGCCGGAGAGCGGCGATCCTCTGTGCTCGCAGCCCACCATGTCGCGGCTGGAGAATGCGCCGTCGAAGATCGAGATCGGGCGGCTGATGGCGGCCATGGTGGATCAGTTTTGCGACAGCTATCAGCGCACGCCGTCCTCGATCACGCTGGATATCGACGACACGTTCGATGCGGTGCACGGCCAGCAACAGCTCTCGCTGTTCAACGCCCATTATGACGAGCGCTGTTTCCTGCCGATCCACATCTATGAAGGGACGACCGGCAAGCCGGTGGCGATGATCCTGCGCGAAGGCAAGACGCCGTCGGGCAAGGAAGTCCGCACCATCCTGAAGCACGTCATCAAGCGCATCCGCAGCCATTGGCCCAAGGTCGCTATCCTGGTGCGCGGCGACAGTCATTACGGCCGCGACGAAGCGATGGAATGCTGCGAAAACCACGGCGTTGACTATGTTTTCGGCTTTGCCGGCAACGACCTGCTTCATGTCCTGACGCGCGAGGCGGCCGACGCGATATGCGTGCAACGCGCGCTTTCGGGCGAGGACAAATGTCGCGGCTTCAAGGCTTTTCGCTACCGCGCAAAGACCTGGGGCCTGGAGCGGCGTTTTGTGGCCCGCATCGAGGCGACGCCCAAGGGTCTGGATGTCCGTTATGTCGTCACCTCGCTCAAGGCCGGCGCCAGGCATCTCTATGAGACGCTCTATTGCGCACGCGGCAATGCCGAGAACCTCATCAAGCTGCACAAGAGCCAGCTCGCCTCCGATCGCACGTCATGCCGCGATCCCAAAGCCAACCAGTTCCGCCTGATCCTTCACACCGCCGCCTACTGGCTCCTGCTGACGATGCGCGCCGCCGCCCCGTCGCGCTCGCCGTTGCGCTACGCAGAGTTCAACACCCTGCGCCTTCGTCTGATCAAGATCGCCGCGCGCGTGGTGGAAGGCGTGGCTCGCATCCGTGTCTTCTTGCCCACCGCTTGTCCCGACCGCGCTGTCTTCCGCGCACTCGCCGGACGGCTCTGCGCCGCAGGGCCATAGCCAACGCGGCGCCGTCGCCGCAGCCAACTCCTCGTCGAAACTTCCAACCGAGCAAAATCAAACCCAGCCGCCGCGTCATCAGCCTCCGGACGCGATCGACGCGCCACGCCCCTCGCGCAAAATCCTGCCGCAGGTCGCGCCAAGCTGCTATTTTGGGTGAATAAGAAGGGCTAGGGACGTCCCGAGCGTCGCTGTACTGCAAGGATTGTTCAACATGACTCCTGCCGAAGCCCGCGTCACGCGCGCGGTCGCGCAGCGGCGTACCATCGTCGAAACCGCGCGCGGCCTCGAATTGTCGCAGGAGACCGTGCGCAGCCAGCTCAAGGCGGCGCTCGCCAAGACCGGCCTCACGCGCAAGCTCGATCTC
>DASSSM010000094.1:0-2694 GCA_035708425.1 Pseudolabrys sp. | reverse complement strand
CTGAGTTTCTTCAGCATTTCGTCACCGATCGGCCCATCGATTACTTTCTCCATGTGCGCATCGTCGCGGAACATGAAGGGCAGGTTGAACACATTCAGCTCCGGCACGATCGGGCCCATTGGACCGACGCTGATGCGCGCGATAGCAAGCGCGCCGACCTGCGCCTGCTCGATCATCTCTTTTTCACCGCCCAGCTGCATCGACGGATACATCTGGATGCTCAGACGTCCGTTCGTTGCGGCCTCGAGCTTCTTGCCCATCTGGACGACTGCTTCCACCGTTGGATAGCCGAGCGGATGCACATCGGTCGCCTTGAGCACGATCTTCTGCTGCGCGAGCGCAGGGTCGGATGCAAAAGCCGCGGCGGCGAGGAGAGCGCCGGCGGTCGCGAGTGCAATGCGAGCCTTGATCATGAATCATTCCTCCCTGTTTTGGGCGCGGCTGATTGATCGGCGCGCCGGTGCATGTTATTCATCAGGTTATATGATGACCTTACGTCTAGGCGAGATGTCAAGCCGTTGCCCAAGCGTAGTCCAAAAAATCTTAGCCTGTTGCAGCCGCTCGATGCTCCGCGCCGGCTGACCGCCGAACTGGTGGCCAGGCTGACCGCGGACATCACGAGCGGGAAGCTTGCCCCGGGCTCGCGATTGCCGACCGAACAGGAAATGATTGTCGCGACCGGGGTTAGCCGCACCGTTATCCGCGAGGCAGTTGCGGCATTGCGGGCGGATCGGCTGGTCGTAACCCGGCAAGGGGTGGGCGCATTTGTTGCGAGCCAGGTTCGCCGCCCGTTCCGGGTCGATTTCGATGAGCAGTCGCCGTTCGGTGAAGTGCTTAATGTCATGGAGCTGCGCACCGGTGTGGAGGTAGAGGCGGCGGGTCTTGCCGCGGAACGCGCATCGCCGGCGCAGGTCAAGAAAATCGCAGACCGGTTTGATGCCATTCAAGCGGCCATCGACCGTGGCGAAAACGGCGTCGACGAGGATTTCGCTTTCCATTGTGCGATCGCTGAGGCAACCGGCAATCCGCAATTCAATCGCTTTTTGGAATACCTCGGCCGATTTATTATTCCGCGCCGGACGATCTGGAAAAACGCTCAACCCTCCGCGCGACGCCAACAGCTCGATACCTTCCAGAAAGAGCACGCCCAAATTCTTCACGCGATAAGGCAGGGATCGGTGGCGCAGGCACGCACGGCGATGCAGCGTCACTTGCTCAACAGCCGCGCACGCTATGAGAAGCTTGCCGCCGAAAACGGGATCCGATGACAGTCATGCAGAAAATCTTGATCACCGGCGCTGCCGGCGATGTAGGTACACGCCTGCGCAAGCTCCTGAAGCGCGTCTACCCGGGTATCCGCACGAGTGATATCCGTACGCCAGCCGATCTCGGCAAGGACGATGACTTCATCGCCGCCGACCTTGCCGATCTGGTCCAAGTCAAAAAAATCGTCGCCGGCGTGGAAGGCATTGTTCACCTCGGCGGTTTCTCCGTCGAGGGCCCGTGGGACACCATTCACAAATCCAATATCGTTGGTTGCTACAATTTGTTCGAGGCGGCGTACCGCGCCGGCGTCAAGCGCGTGGTTTTTGCGTCCTCAAATCACGCGATCGGATTCTATCGTCGTGACCAGAAGATCGGTGTCAATGTGACGGTGCGGCCCGATAGCCGGTACGGCGTGAGCAAGGCATTCGGCGAGGCGCTCGGTGCCCTATATGCTGACAAGCACGGACTGCGCGTGACGTGCATCCGCATCGGCAATGTCAACGACAAGCCGCTCGATAAAAGGAGGCTGTCGATCTGGATCAGCCCGGAAGACCTTGTCCAGCTGGTTCGGATCGGGCTTGAGCATCCCGACCTCCATTTCGAGATCTTCTACGGCGCGTCGGACAACGCGGCCGGGTGGTGGGATAACAGCAACGCGAGGCGGTTCGGCTATAGTCCGCGGGACCGCTCGGAGGACTTCCGAACAGAAGCCATGGCGGCGCAGGCAAAACTTCCCGCCGATCCGATCGGCGAGCGCTTTCAGGGTGGGCCGTATTGCTCCGACGAATATGATGCCGACCGCAATTCTTGAAGTACTCAGGGCGCTTGGCCCGGCCGGTTCGGTCCCGTATCCTCGACCTAGTTCAGCGCAATAACGGCAGGGGAACAGCCATGGCAGGGCGGATCAAAGTGATCGCAAGCGTTTTCGCGGCGCTTATCATCGGCACCGGACTGAGCAGCGTATCGCACACGCAAGATTGCCCGCGCGGCGATCTCGACAAAGCCTACTGCGACCGCGACGGCGATCTGGTGGCTGATACGCCGAGCGATCCCAAGCAACTCGTCAATCCCTCGACGCTGATTTTTGCCTATACGCCCGTCGAAGACCCGGCGGTCTATTCCAAGGTGTGGGATGGGTTCATCAAGCACACGGAAAAAGTCACGGGCAAGAAAGTCGCGTTCTTCCCTGTGCAGTCAAACGCAGCCGAAATCGAGGCAATGCGCTCCGGTCGCTTGCATATTGCGGGCTTTAATACCGGATCCAATCCGATTGCCGTGAACTGCGCAGGATTCGTGCCCTTCGCAATCATGGCCGGTAACGACGGAACGTTCGGCTACGAAATGGAAATCATCGTGCCGGCCGATAGCCCCATCAAGACGCCGGCCGACATCAAGGGCAAAAAGCTTGCCTTCACCTCGCCGACCTCA
>DASSSM010000093.1:0-4112 GCA_035708425.1 Pseudolabrys sp. | reverse complement strand
GCTCGGCAATGGCCGGCACACCGAACCAGGCGACCAGAAGGAGAGATGCGGTGGCGCCGATACTCCAGGCGATCACGTTCAGGCGCTGGCGGCGCTGCGCCGCGCCGGTGCGGTCGACCAAGGCGGCGCGCGCGTCGATTTCGGCGGCAAAGGCTTTATCGGAAATTTCCAGCCGTTCCAGAATCGCGCTGTTAACGCGTCCAAGGCGGAGAAAGTTATCCGGCGCAGACAGTTCCTCCAGTTCATTATAAGGCCACTCGCTGAGAGCGCGGCCATCATGGCTGGAAATATGAAGAAAAGCCGGTTTGAGAACGACGAGCACCTCATGCCGCGCGCTGGTAACGCCGTCGAAATAAACGCCGGCGCCGGATGCAATGGGGGCGTTCATCAATAACTACCCACATTGAGGGCATCGGCGAGACCTTCGCCGATCGCCGAACTCGGTTGCCCTGTGGCCTTGACGTTCTCGAGCGCCGAAAGACCGGACAATTGCAGCGATTCCATGCCCAGCTGCCACAGAGACAATAATACCGTGGCTCGATAGATGGTCGAATAGCCGAGCGCGACGATCACATAGCCGATCAACGCCGCAAGCGTTGCCGCGATTTCGCCAGCAGTGCCCATTTTCCCGATACTGGCCGCAGCCCCGATCATCCCAAGCACGATTGCCGCAACGATCCCCATCGCCATGCTGAACAGGATTGCGTACCCGACGAAGCGGGCATAGGCCCCATACACACCACGCATGCGCAGGCGCGATTTCATTTCAATTGTACCGAAGCGCAGCCCGGACGACCACCAGCGCATAACGACTGCCTGGAATGCGGGATAAAGCAGGGCGGCCATGGTCACGCTGATTGCGCTCATCAACATGCCGAAAACGATGGCGCCTCCGAGGTTGGGATTACTGCCTTCGACCTTGCTCATCATGTCGTCGCCGCCTTGTGCAAGCACGTCGGCAAGCGCAACCCAGTCGACAGTGCTGACGAAGACAACGACGGCAAATGCGAGCGGGCCGATCACGAGAAGCCACATGAGGAAGCCGCGCAGCAGCAGCGGAAAGGCGGACGCCTCGAAGCGCCCGGCGAGATCACCATAGTAAGTGTGGCGCATCTTGTAGCGCTCGAGGCTTGTGACCTGGAACGGGTAGGCGAGGCCGAAGGTAAGGACGGTGACAGCCCACCACGCCACCGCGCGGAAGGCGAAGGCCCACGCCGAGCCCCCCTGATGAAAGCGCAGGCCGCGGTAGATCGTGCGCGTTAGCCGGTAGCGCCGCGCGCGGTAGATCGCGTATTGACCGAGGACTGCGAGCGCCGCAAAGCCGATCACGCCCGACAATTTTCCGATCGTGCCGAGGTCGAGAGCGGCCAGGAAAATTCCGGCATAGACCGGAATCAGGATCGCAATCGCTATGAGGAAGCCGAGCAGGAGCTCGAGTGGCGTGCCGGTATATTCGAGCGGTTCGCCGGCAATCTCGGTGTTCGACCAGAGGAAACGTCGCACATCGGTGGCCAGCCAGAAACGGTAGATGCCGAGCGTGAACATCAGCAGCACTGCGCCCCGGATGAGCAGCCGCCAGTAGGATCGGCGCTGCCCCAGGAATCGCACGCCGCCGCCCGTGGCGATTCCGCCCACACCAACGCTCATTGGCCAGCAGGGATAATGGGTGGCGCAAGACCGCGCAATGTCGCTGCCGCAGGGACCGATTTCATATAGTGCATCGGATATCTGTGCCGGCTACGCGCCGGTTGGATCCGCGGCGCATGATGCACACGGAAGACGCTCTCGGCTTTGGCCGGGTTGTCGGTCCGGTCGCAGTTCTTCGGCCCTCCAGCGTGGTGGACGAATACCGGTGCTGCATGCGATTCCGGCGTGGCACTGCGGCACTTTCGCCAAGGCTGACAATAAATCGCAGATTTTGTGACGGCCATCACAGTCGGGATTAACCATCCTGCGGAACAACCGTACCGCGAAGGTTAATAATTGATTAATATTTATTTTAGAGGGCAGAAGCGCTGTCGGATGGGACAGACTGGTCAATGAAAACGGGAAATAGTTTGCGTCCGGCTGTGCCAAAGAACGTTACCCCTCTGGGACGTTTGGCTCAGGCCACGGATCCCAAAACTCCGACGCAGCTGGAGCTTTGGTCCAATAACAATCTTGTGCCCGCCCGTGATCATGGCGCGTTCGCGCGTGCCCGCGTCGATTTCAGCGCCGAACTCGCCGGCGCAAGATTCAACGAACTCGATCTGACGGTCAGCGCCCACGAAGAAACCATCTGGTGCTACATGCGGCCGAATGGGCCGCCGAGCTTCACGCCGACACTGTTGCACGAGCTTATCTCGATGCGGCGCCTGCTGCAGCGCCTGTTCGCCGGCCTGCGCCCGGGCGAAGCCGCACCGGTAAAATATTTTGTCGGCGGTTCGCGCATCCCGGAGGTGTACAACCTCGGCGGCGATCTCAATTTCTTCATCAGGAGCATCCGCGCGCGCGATATTGATGCGCTGCGCAGCTACGCGCACGACTGTGTCGATGTTGCCTATCACATGATGATGGGATTCCATCTGCCGGTGATCACCATCGCGCTCGTGCAGGGCGATGCGCTGGGCGGCGGATTCGAGGGTGCTTTGTCGTTCAACGTGCTGGTCGCGGAAAAACGAGCGAAGTTTGGCTTGCCGGAAATCCTGTTCAACCTGTTTCCGGGTATGGGCGCGTTCAGCTTCCTGTCGCGCAAGCTGGATGTGACGCGCGCGCATAAAATGATCCTCAGCGGCCGCGTCTTCAGCGCGCCGGAGCTTTACGAGATGGGGCTGATCGATATCCTGGCCGAGGATGGGCGCGGGGAAGAGGCTGTCCGGGATTTTATCTCGCACAATCGCCGCCACCACGCCGTGCACCGGCGCGTGCGCGAGGTCGGCATGCGTGTCAACCCGCTGTCGCTCGACGAATTGCGCGATGTAACCGACATCTGGGCCGAGCACGCGATGAAGCTTCAGGACACGGACCTGCGCAACATGGAGCGGCTTGCCAGCGCGCAACTTCGCCGCGTGCAACGCGTCAATTCGTAGACTTGCTGCCGTTCGTCAGGCGGCTTCGGTACGGCCCGAGAGCCGCCCGCGCAATGCCATGCGCACGCGCTCGAATTCCTCATTCAACTTCTTGAGGTGGGCTTCGCCGCGAATCGCAAAGTCCTCGGGCGCGATATGGCGCCATCCCAGGCACATTTCGTAGATGCCGCGCGCGCCGATATTGGCTGCGGCGCTGCGCAGGGCGTGCAACTGCTCGCGGAAAACCTTTAGGTCGCCTGACACAGCGGCTTCGGCGAGGACGTCGAGGACCTCGCCGCCGTCCTGGATAAATTGTGACGCCAGTTCGTCGACGAATTCCTTGCCGCCAAGCTGTTCGAGTGCATCGAGCGTCTGCGCATCGACGGCCGAAGCAGTAGCTGCGCGCAGGCGCGGCCGTGCAGCCGGATAGCTGGCGATTTCAGCGCAGCCCGGCGCTCCTTGCTCAGGCTTGCCTTCGTCAGGCACAAGCGTTGCGATGAGTTCGAGCAGACGATTGGGTTCGATCGGTTTGGTAATGCAGGCATCCATGCCCGCCTCCTCGCAGCGGCGCGCCACTTCTTCGGTCGCGTCCGCCGTGAGCGCCACGACCGGCACGTGCGGCCTGCCGAGCGCGGCGAAACGATAGAGTTTGGTCGCCTCGATGCCGTTCATGACCGGCATATTGACGTCCATCAGCACTAGGTCGAATTCCTGCATCTCCAGCATGTCGAGCGCGGCTTCGCCGTTGTCGACGAGCGTGACGCGATGGCCGGCGCGGTCGAGGATCTTGGCAATAACGATCTGGTTGGTGCGCTTGTCTTCGGCGACAAGGATCGAGAGGGAGCGCCCGGCGGGGCCGATTTCCATGCTGCGGGATTCTTCGGGCCGGTCACCGGCCATATTGCCGCGCGCAATGCGCAAGGCTGCGGCGATTTTTGCCGCATCGGCCGGCTCAACGAGTGTGGTGACGAAGCGGCTGCGCGTAACAGGCGCCGGCAACCCTTCGGCCCGCTCATCCGTGACCAGAATCAGCGCGGGCGCGCATCCGAGGTTTTCACCAGCGAT
>DASSSM010000092.1:0-4827 GCA_035708425.1 Pseudolabrys sp. | reverse complement strand
GCTTCTCGATCCGTACCGGTACCGTCGTGCCGCGCGATGTGCGCATCGTGTCGGTGACGACATTCCCGGTCCTCATCGAGGTTTTCCCGCGCTACCGCGACTACAGCTTCTTCGTCGTGGAAGAAGAGATCGTGTTCGTTGACCGCAGCCACAAAATCGTCGACGTGGTCCCGATCGGTGGCGGCGCGCGTATCGGCAGCTCGTCGGTTAGCACGACCGTAGCCGTGGACCTCAGCGAATCGGAGATTCGTGAAATCCAGCTTGTTCTCATCAAGCGCGGATACTTCCACGGCCGCGCTGACGGCGTGTGGAGCCCCACCGTGCGCGAAGCGCTGATCACCTTCCAGCGCAAGGAGGGCTTCGAGGCGACCGGACGCATCGACACCCGCACCATCACCGCCCTTGGATTGGAGGGCAAAGTCAAGGTGAAGTCGGAGAGCAGCTCGTCGTCATCGAGCAGCCAGTCGTCGTCAACGACCAGCTCAAACGGCGCGCCGAAACCCGATGAGAAGAGCACGACCGGTCAGGCGGCGCCTTCGCCGGCGCAGAAAAACGCAGCGCCGGACAAGGGGCCGTCCGAGCAGAAGGGCTCTAACAACGCCCAGCCGACTCCCACGACTCCGAAAGACCAGCGGAGCAGCGCTCCGAGCAGGTCGACGACCGGTCAGGGCAGCAGCGAGAAGAGCACGCAACCCGGGATGAGCGATCAGAAAACGGGTCCGTCGCAGCCCCCGGCCGCGAGCGAGCAAAACGAAAAGCGTCGCCAGTAAAATAGCGACCGAGATAAGAGCCCCGCTTCGGCGGGGCTCTTTTTTTGTCTCAGCCTGCCGACTCCTTCGTGACCTCGACCGGCGCGAGGCCGCTGAAGCCGAGAGCCTGCGCCGCCGCCGGCGTGAGATCGATGATGCGGCCGCGCACGAACGGCCCGCGGTCATTGATCCGCACGATCACGCTGCGTCCATTGCGCTTGTTGGTCACCTTGACCTTCGTTCCGAATGGAAGCGTGCGATGCGCCGCGGTGAATCCGTCCGGATGGGCTCTCTGGCCCGAGGCGGTTTTTTCGCCCGAATAGGCATAGACCGAAGCGATTCCTGATTGAGCCATTGCGGGCGAGTAGCCACAGATCATTGCCGCACCGCAGGCGGCGGCGCGCAAACGCACGGACATGAAGAAAAACTCCCGAATTGGTCCCCCTCGCGCGCGTAACGGGCCGATCCTGCGAATTCGCGGCGAGACTGGGGCCATTTCGAGAAACCGCAATTAGTTCCGGCGACTCCCGATTTCATTCGGAACCGGCGACCTGAACCAATCGGGCGGCGTGCGGTTATCAAGCTGTTCCACGGGGAAAAACTTGCGATGCGAAAAGCAGCGATAGTCGTTTTTGCCGCGCTGGCCGGAGCCCCATTGCCGGCGCTGGCGCAAATGGCGCAATCGGAACCCGCCAATGCCGGCACAGGCTTGCTGGCCCCGGGTGCGTTAACGACGGAACTCCCAAACGGATTCCAGCAAAATTCGAGTTCGAAGCTGCAAGCGCTGATCTCGGGCGACCTGTCGAAGTTCGTCGATCGCAAGCCGGAGCAAGTGGCGGCCGAGGCCTTCTATCAGGCGCGGAATTATCAGCCGATCTGGACCGGCAGCCCCGAGGCATTGAAGCGCGCCGAAGGCGCCATCGCGTTTCTTCGCAACCTCAAGAGCGAGGGCCTCGAGCCGCGCGATTATCCGACGCCCGACCTCTCCGGAAATCTGAGCGAGGAGCAGGCGGCGAAAGCCGAGCTGCAGCTCACCGGCTCGATCCTGCGCTATGCCAGGCATGCGAGCTCCGGGCGCGTGAGCTATACGCGCGTGAGCGCCTCGATCCTTTATCCGGACCACGCCGCCGACCCGGCGGAGGTTCTCGACAAAGTCGCGTCCGCACAGGACATGAATGCTGTGCTGCAAAGCTTCGAGCCGCAGCAGCCGGGCTTCGTTGCACTCAAGGCAGCACTTGCAAAAGAGCTTGCCGCGCCTGAGCAGGACCCTTCACTGCAGGATCGCGAAGCGTCCTACAAAAAAAATCGTGGCAAGGACGCGAATGAGCGAAGCCGGAAGAACGCGGCCGACACGATCATCGCCAATATGGAGCGCTGGCGGTGGCTGCCGCGCGACCTCGGCGAAGCCCATGTGGTCGTGAACGTTCCCGATTTCACGCTCGGCGTCTACAAGGACGGCGCTCGCCTCTGGCACACCAAGATCGTGGCCGGCAAACCGGGCACGCTGGCGACGCCGCTGCTCAGCGAAACGATGAAATATCTCACCATCAACCCGACCTGGAACGTGCCGCCCTCGATCATCAGGAACGAGTATCTGCCGGCGCTCGAACGCGATCCGGACGCACTCGAGCGGATCGGTTTGCGGGTCAGCAACAACCCGGACGGGTCGCTCCGCGTCTATCAGCCGCCGGGCGAGCGCAATGCGCTCGGACGGATCCGGTTCAACTTCCCGAACCAGTTCCTCGTCTATCAGCACGATACGCCGGACAAGAAATTGTTCGCGCGCGACAGCCGCGCCTTCAGCCACGGCTGCATGCGCGTGCAGGATCCGGAAAAATATGCGGAGGTGCTGCTGTCGCTGTCGCAACCGGAGGAAAACTTCACCATCGCTCGCATCCGGAGCCTCTATGGCGGGCAGGAGCGCACCATCAACCTGAAGCAGCCGATTCCGGTGCACGTGACTTATCAGACTGCATTCGTCGACGAGCAAGGACAGCTGAATTTCCGGCACGACATTTACGGGCTCGATGCTGCAACGCTGAAGCTCATGCGCGGCGACGAGCGCATGATTGCGGATACGCCGGTCGCGCGCCCCCGCAATGCCAGCAGCAAGCCGGTAATGGCGCGGGCGCCGGCGCGCGAGGATCGTGAGTGGCAGGGACAGTACGAGAACCGTGAACAGGGACAGTATCGGAGCGGCGGATGGTTTGGTTTTGGCGCCGCCGAGCAGTCTTACGCATCCTCGCCGTATCGCTCCCGCGCTCTGTTTCGCGGCTTGAATCGCGCCGACGGGCTCTGGTGATTCCGTTGTCCGCTCGTCCCCGCGAAAGCGGGGACCCAGAGCCAAAAGCGCTGGATTCCCGCTTGCGCGGGAATGAGCGGAAGACCGGGCCGCTCTAGGCCTCGACCCCAAGATAGGCCGCGAGCACATTCGGATCATTCAGAACGCTGTCGGGCGCGCCTTCGGCAATCGTGCGGCCGTAATCGAGCACGTGGATGCGGTCGGCTTTCAATTCAAAACGAGCGTTGTCTGTCTGGCAGGCACTGGCTACCTTTCACCGGGGATTGGGAGCACGTGGGGGGCACATGAACTTCGTCACCATGGTCGGTTTTGTGGCGGCCGGGCTCGTCATTGCCACGCTCTCGATGCGGACCATGATTCCGCTGCGCATCGTCGGCATTGTCAGCAACGTCGCCTTCGTCACCTACGGCGCGCTGTTCGGCAGCGTCCCGACCGTCGTTTTGCATTCGATATTGTTTCCGCTCAACATCTACCGGCTGCATGAGATGCTCAAGCTGGTCAAGCAGGTCGAGGCGGCCAGCAAAGGCGACATGTCGCTCGACTGGCTCAAGCCATTCATGACCGAGCGCACCATCACGGTGGGCGAAACGTTGTTTCGCAAGGGCGAAAAGGCCAACCATCTCTTTTTCCTGGTCTCCGGCCAATTGCATCTGCAAGAGATCAATCTCGACCTCGCGCCGGGCGCGGTGGTCGGCGAACTCGGGATGCTCGCCCCCGAGCGCACGCGCACGCAGACGCTGGTGTGCACCGAGAACGGTCTGGTGCTCGAGATTTCCTATGAGAAGATCGAGCAGCTGTACTACCAGAACCCGAAGTTCGGATTCTATTTCCTGCGCCTGTCGACGGCGCGGCTGTTCGACAACATCAAGCGGCTGGAAAGCGCGTTGCGCGAGCGCGACGAGGAAGTGCTGAATTTACGGAAAGCGCTCGCCGGATAAAGACGCGTGCACGTCCTCCCAACGTGCACGCGCCCGGGCTGTCAGGAGCGGCTTGCAACCGCGCTGTGCGGATTGACGAATACGTAACCGCGCACGTCGCGCACATGCAGGCGAGACAACCCTCCACCTGAATTGTAGTCGCGGACCAGCCACTGCCCGTTGCCGGCGGATCCTTCGATATACATCACATGGCCGCTGCGGACGGCGGCAAGCCCGGCACGCGGGCCGGACTCGCGTGGAAACAGCCGCGCCCAATTGGAGGCGAGGTTGAGCCGCTTGTCCTCAAGCCCGAGATACTTGCGCAGGCCGCAGCCGCAGTATCGATGCGGACAGTCGCTCGGGCGCGAGCCGATGATCTGAGCCGCATCGGCCATCGTGTAGGCGCGATTGCCGGCCGCATCGACAACGGGCACCTGGGGGACGGCCGCCATCGCATTTTGCGGAGCGGCGCCCATGCAGACGCGCCGCCCCTCATTCGTCATCGTGCAGTTTTCGGCATGATGGCCGGCAACCCGCCGCGCGGAATACGCGTGCTGGTACCGAGCGCGACGGTCGGACTGATTGAGAACGAAGTGATCCGGGGCCTGGCGGTATGAGGTGGCGTAATTATGCCGCTGGTGGTGACGCTTGTGGTAGGCCTCGGCCGGAGTGAGCACAAAAGCCGCAAGGAGCAAAGCGATCGTAGCTCCCATGATGGTCAGACGATTCATGGTTGGTCCTCTTGTGAACTGCTGATGCATTCCGGTTGCGCCGCCTCCTGTCGGCGTTGCTGCAGCGAAACGACCGGGCCGCGCCCCTGCCCGTAGGAAAACTGCAAAAGCTCTACCGCGGGCCCAAT
>DASSSM010000091.1:0-18151 GCA_035708425.1 Pseudolabrys sp. | reverse complement strand
CGCGAGATCATGAAATGCGACGTCTTCCTGAAACAGCGCATGTGTTCCGACAAGAAGGTCGAGATCGCCGAGCGCCAGGCGATCGAGAATTTCCTTGCGGGCGGGCCCGCGCTCGCGGCCGGTCAGAATGGCAACGCGAATGCCGGCGGCCTCCGCGAGCGGTGCGATCGTTGTCAAATGCTGGCGCGCAAGGATCTCGGTCGGCGCCATGATGGCGGCTTGCCGCCCGGCCTCGATGACGCCCGCCGCCGCGGCAAATGCGACCACCGTTTTTCCGGAACCGACGTCGCCTTGCAGCAGACGTAGCATCCGCTGCGGCAAAGCGAGATCGGTCGTGATGTCGTCGAGCGCCTTTTGCTGCGAATGCGTGAGCGTATACGGCAGGGCCTTCAATATGCGGGCCCGCAGGCGTCCTTCGCTGGCGCTGCCGCGGCCGGGCTGACGGCGCATATGTGCCCGGACGAGGGCAAGTGCGAGTTGTCCGGCCAGCAATTCGTCGTAGGCAAGCCGCGTCCACGAAGCGTTCTCCGGCAGGATGTCCCCGGGCTGATTCGGGCGATGAAGATGCCGCAAGGCCGAATTGAAATCCGGAAATTTCTCGCGCGCGATCCAGGTTTCATCCTGCCATTCGGGGATCGTGGGTAGGCGGGTGAGCGCACTGTCCATCGCGCGGCGAACATTGCCCAGTGCTAACCCTTCGGTGAGGGGATAGACCGGCTCGACCAGTGGAAGCGCGGCAAAGCCGGCTTCATCGACGACACGGTCGGGATGAACCATCTGCAGCATGCCGTCGTAGAATTCGGCAGTACCGGAGACGTATCGCGTCTCACCGACCGGCAGCAGTTGCTCCAGATAATCGCGGCGCGCGTTGAAAAAGGTGAGGGTAATGTCGCCGGTATCGTCGTGTGCGTGGATGCGGTAGGGGGCACGCGAACGGTGCGGCGGCGATGGCCGATGCTTGTCGACCATCACCGAAACCGTGACGACCTGGCCCGCTTGCACGTCGCGCAATTTGGGACGCGCACGCCGGTCGATCACCCCGGACGGCATGTGGAACAGAAGATCGACAACACGCGGCGCCTCGCGGTCGAGCAGCCGCGCATAGAGCTTCTCAAGCTTCGGCCCGACACCGGGCAGGCTCCTGAGTGAAGCAAACAGAGGATTGAGCGCGAGCGGCCGCATAACACCATCATTGCAAAGATTTCATCGTCATGCCCGGCCTTGGGCCGGGCATCCACGTCTTGTTATGTTTCAAAGACGTGGATGGCCGGGACAAGCCCGGCCATGACAAATAGGAAGGAGGCCTCTATATAAATCCCGCCCGGCCCCGTCCGGGTTTTTGGCGTTGGAGATAGGCGGTGACCACAGGAACGAACCTGTCAAGCGAGGGCCTGGATCCGCGCCGACGCCGTCTGCTCTTTCGGTGCTGGCATCGCGGCATCCGCGAAATGGACCTCGTGCTCGGCGGGTTTGCCGATGCGCACCTGGCGTCCCTGACCGAGGCGGAGCTCGACGAGCTCGAGCGCTGGCTTGAGGTGCCCGACCAGCAGATTTTCGCCTGGGTCAATGGAATGGAAAAGACGCCGCGAGAATTCGACACCGCGCTTTTTCGCCGTCTGCGCGATTTCCACCGCAAGGAGCCGGCGTGAGTACGAGCGCCGAATCACCTGCAGCGTTGCTGAAGCCCGGTAAGCCGCTCGTCCTGGCGCAAGTCGCGGAAGGCGCCGAAGGCCTTGTGCTCGCCGATCTCGCGCGGGCGATCGCTGCCGGCAAGGATGCGCCGGCCGTGTCGCTCGCCGTCATTTGCCGGGACGGGCAACGCATGGCGGCGCTGTCGCGCGCGTTGACCTTTTTCGGTCCCGATATCGAGATCATGGAGTTCCCGGCATGGGATTGCCTGCCCTACGACCGTGTCTCGCCGAATGCCGCTGTGGTCGCACAGCGCATGACCGCGTTGTCGCGCCTTGTCCGTGTGAAGGGGCGCGACAAGCCGTCTATGCTGCTGACCACGATCAACGCGGCGCTCCAACGCGTCCCGGCTCGTGACTTCGTGTCGACGCATGCGTTGTCGGTTGCGCCGGGCAACGTCATCGGCATGCAGGGCATCGTCGACTGGCTTGAGCTCAATGGCTTTATGCGCGCCTCGACCGTGCGGGAGCCGGGCGAGTATGCGGTGCGCGGCGGGATCCTCGACCTTTATCCGCCGGGCATGGACATGCCCGTTCGCCTCGACTTTTTCGGCGACGCGCTGGAAACAATACGCGTCTTCGACGCGCAGACCCAACGCAGCGAAGAGCAACTCCGGCGGCTCGACCTTGTGCCGGTGGCGGAGTTCCAGCTCGTCACCGAGACGATCCGCCGATTTCGCACGGGTTACATTGCCGAGTTCGGCGCGGCGACGCCCGATGACCTGCTTTATGAATCGGTGAGCGAAGGCCGCCGCTATCCCGGCGTGGAGCATTGGCTGCCGCTCTTTCACGACCGGCTCGATACGTTATTCGATTTTCTGCCGGGGACGGCCGTCGCGCTGGAGCATCTCGCCGAGGACGCGGCGCATGAGCGATTTTCACAAATAGCCGACTATCAGGACGCGCGCCGCGACGCGCTCAAGCAGGGTGTCACACCGGTCTATAAACCGCTGCCGCCGGAACGGCTGTACCTCGGCGAGCAGGAGTGGAAGACGCGCCTCGATGGCTCGGCGCTGGCGCGGCTGACGCCCTTTGCCGTGCCGGAAGCGGGCGCGATCGAGGTGGGAGCACGCGCCGGCCACAATTTCGCGGCCGAGCGGGCCGAGCCGGGCGCGAACGTCTTCGAGGCGGTGAGCACCCATGTGCTCGCGTTGCAAGCGGCGGGGAAACGGGTGGCGATCGCGCTGTGGAGCGAAGGCGCCCGCGAACGCATGACCCACGTGCTCGCCGACCACAGACTTCACAATCTCGCGCCGGTTTCCAATTGGAACGCGGCGCTGGCTCTTCCGAAGACGTCGGTTGCGCTCGCAGTGCTCGGCATCGAATCCGGTTTCGAAACCGACGGTGCGGCGATCATCAGCGAACAGGACATTCTTGGCGACCGGCTGGTGCGGCCAAGGCGCGCCGCCAGGCGCGCGGAAAATTTCATCGCCGAGGCGACCAGCCTCGCGCCCGGCGATCTCGTGGTGCATGTCGACCACGGCATCGGCCGGTTCGCGGGATTGCAGGCGATCGAAGCGGCGGGCGCTCCGCACGACTGCCTGGAAATTCACTACGCAGAGAGCGCCAAGCTTTATCTGCCGGTCGAAAACGTCGACCTCCTCTCGCGCTACGGCTCGGAGGAGGCAACCGTCGACCTCGACCGGCTCGGCGGCGGTAACTGGCAGGCGCGTAAGGCGCGCATGAAGAGTCGCATCCGCGAGATCGCGGGTGAGCTGATCAAGATTGCGGCGGAGCGCCAGCTGCGCGAGGCGCCGCGCCTGACCGTCGGCCCTGGCGCATATGACGAATTCAGTGCCGGCTTTCCTTATGAGGAGACCGACGATCAGCTGGCGGCCATCGACGCAACGATCAAGGACCTCAGCTCGGGACGGCCGATGGACCGCCTCATCTGCGGCGACGTCGGATTTGGAAAGACGGAAGTCGCGCTGCGTGCGTCCTTCATCACCGCGATCAGCGGCAAGCAGGTCGCGGTGGTCGTGCCGACGACGCTGCTGGCGCGCCAGCACTTCAAGACCTTTTCTGATCGGTTCCGCGGATTCCCCGTGAATATCGCGCAGGCCTCGCGGCTCGTTCCGGCCGCCGAGCTAGCCAAGGTGAGGGCGGGCCTCGCCGACGGCACGATCGATATCGTGATCGGCACGCATGCATTGCTCGGCAAGAATGTGAAGTTCAAGGATCTGGCGCTGCTTGTGGTCGACGAGGAGCAGCATTTCGGGGTCGCGCACAAGGAGAAGCTCAAGACGCTGCGCTCGGAAGTGCACGTGCTGACGCTGACCGCAACACCGATCCCGCGCACTTTGCAACTGGCGCTCACCGGCGTGCGGGATCTGTCAATCATTGCCTCGCCGCCCGTCGACCGCCTCGCTGTGCGCACATTCGTCTCGCCATTCGATCCAATCACGGTCCGCGAGGCGCTGCTGCGCGAGAAATACCGCGGCGGGCAAGCCTTCTATGTCTGCCCGCGCATCGAGGATCTCGCCGGCGGCAAAGAGTTTCTCGACAAGACCGTGCCGGAAGTGCGGGTCGCGGTTGCGCACGGGCAGATGCCGGCCACCTCACTCGACGACATCATGTCGGCCTTCTACGACGGCAAATACGATGTGCTGCTCTCGACCACGATCATCGAATCCGGCCTCGATATTCCGACTGCCAATACGCTGATCGTGCATCGTGCCGATCGGTTCGGACTTGCGCAGCTCTATCAGCTGCGCGGCCGGGTAGGCCGCGCGAAGTTACGCGCCTACGCGCTACTGACGCTGCCGACCCAAAAGCCGATCACGCCGCAGGCCGAGCGCCGGCTGAAGGTCCTGCAGTCGCTCGACACGCTGGGCGCAGGCTTTCAGCTCGCCTCGCACGATCTCGATATTCGCGGCGCCGGCAACCTGCTCGGCGAAGAGCAATCGGGCCATATCAAGGAAGTCGGGTTCGAGCTTTACCAGCAGATGCTGGAGGAGGCGGTCATAAGCCTCAAGGCCGGCATCACCGCGCCGGTCGCCGATCGCTGGTCACCGCAAATCACCATCGGTGCGGCTCTGCTCATACCCGAGGATTACGTCGCCGACCTGTCGGTGCGGCTGTCGCTTTACCGGCGGCTCGCCGACATCGAGGACGAGCGCGACATCGATGGCTTTGCGGCCGAGCTCGTCGATCGTTTCGGCAAGCTGCCGCAGGAAGTCGAGCATCTGTTGCAGGTGGTGGCGATCAAAGCACTCAGCCGGCGCGCCAATGTCGAAAAGGTGGAGGCGGGACCGAAAGGCATCGTGCTGTCGTTCCGCGACAATATCTTCGCCAATCCCGAGGGACTGATCGCCTTTATTCGCGAGCAGGGTTCCGGAGTCCGCATGCGCGCCGACCCGAAGAACCCCAAGGGCCAGCAGCTGGTCTTCTTCGAGGAATGGCCGCGACCGGAGGATCGGTTGAAAGGCACCGCCGCCGTGTTGCGGCGGCTTGCGAGCATTGCCGAGCAGGCCAAGGCCGCCTGACACTCAGTGCGGCATGCGCAGAACGGGCTTGATGGCCCTGCCGGAGGCCGATTCCTCCGCAGCACGATTGATATCGGTGAGCGGGTAGAACGTGATCATTGTCTCGACCGGGAAACGGCCGGCGACGATGTGATCGACAAGCAGGGGGATGAACTCCTGCGGCACGCTGTCCCCCTGGATCACGCCGCGCACGGTGCGGCCGTTCTGCAAGAACGGCATCTCAAATGATGACTCTGTGCCCTTGCGCGCACTGCCGAGCAGGACGCAGGTGCCGGCCGGCATCAGGCAATCGACCGCCTCGCGGAACACGGACGGAAGCGCCGAGGTCTCCAGTGAATAGCGTGCGCCAAACCCGGTGATCTTGCGGATCTCGTCGACGACATCGGTGCGATTGGCGTGATTGATGGTGTGCGTCGCCCCGAGCTTACGGGCGAGCGCCAGGCGATGCTCGTGCACATCGACTGCGATAAGGGGGTCGCAGCCGGCAATCTTGGCTGACATCAGCCCGGACAGGCCCACGGCGCCGACGCCGAACACGACAAAACTGTCGCCCGCACGCGGCTTCATCACGTTGAGAACCGCGCCGGCGCCTGTCTGTCCGCCGCAGGCGAGCGCGCAAACGTGTTCGATCGGCGCATCGTTGCGGACTTTCACCGCAAAACGTTCGTTGGCGATGGTGAAATTGCCGAACGAAGACTGCTGGAAGAATGCGCTGTAGACCGGTTTGCCGTCCTTCGAATGCAGCGTTGAGCCGTCGGCGCGGGTGCCGTTCATCTTCAGATCGAAGGCGTGCAGGCAGTAGCTTGGCCGTTGCGATTTGCAATTCGAACATTCGCCGCACCACGGATAAGCCATCACCACATGGTCGCCCGGCTTGAACTGTGTGACCGCTTTGCCGACCGCACGCACGATGCCGGCGCCCTCGTGACCGAAAACCTTGGGAAACCTGGTCGGATAGTAGGCGTCGCGGCCGTGCAGGTCGGTGGCGCACATGCCGCTGGCCACGACTTCAACAAGCAGCTCGTCGCTGCGCGGATCGCAGAGATCGAGTTGCTCGATGACGAACGGGCCGGAGCGCTCATGCACCACGGCAGCGGTGATCTTCATGAGAAGGTCCGGGGACTATTGGGCGGCGTCGACCGACTCCGATAGGCGCGCAATGGCCTCGGCGAGATCCTGCGGCGCCTGCGCGCCCGAGATGGCGAACTTTCCCCCAAGGATGAAGCAGGGCACGCCCTGGATCCCGGCCTCCTTGGCGGAGAGCGCCTCACGCTCGACCTCGGCGGCGTCCTTGTCGCTGGCGAGCGCCTCGCGGATATCCTCGGCGTCAAGGCCGACGTCGGTCGCGGCCTGTACCAACACGGCGTGGTTGGTCAGATCAGCACCTTCGGTAAAGTAGAGGTCCATCAACTTTTGCTTCATCTCGGCGGCCTTGCCGATACCTTCCGCCCAGCGGATCAGGCGATGAGCATCGAGCGTGTTCGGCTGCCGGCTGATCTTGTCGATGGCATAGGTCATCCCTTCGGATGCCGCCGCCGCGAGCACGCGCTGCGCGATACCGTGGTAGCGTTCGGGCGAACCGAACTTGGTCGTCAGATACTCCTCGCGTGAGATGCCTTCGCGCGGAATCCAGTCATTGAGGAAATAGGGCCGGTAGTGCACTTCGACCGGAATGTCGGGGTTGAGCGCGATCGCTTTCTCGAGCCTGCGCTTGCCGATAAAGCACCACGGACAGACCACGTCGGAAACAACGTCAATGCGGACCGGTTGATGATTGGACATGGAAGGCTCCCTTTGCCGGGAGCCTAGGCCGCTGTTTATTCGGCCGCAACCATGCGGCTGCCCACGACGCGCATCATCAGCGTATCGAGTGTGTCGCCGGCTTTCAGCGTCGCCAGGGTGACATTCGCCGCCGGCGGTTCCTCGCCTTGTGGCGAAAGGATCATCCGTTTCAGCGAAGTTGCGAGACGGCGGACAGTCACGTGGGTGCTGCGCAGATCGGTTTGTGTGAATGCGACCAGAATGGCGCCTTCCTCGTCACGCGTCGCAAAGTCGATGTTACGGATAAGCCGCGACATCAGCCGCGCTGCATCGAGACTGGCGCGCTCGTCGAGGTCCTTCCCGAATGAAAAGCGCGCAACAGAAAGCGGCATGCTGCGATCCGCCGCTTCGCTGATCGCCATCTTCAGATCGTGCCAGAATGAATCCCGTGTGAGGAGGCCGCTTTGCGGGTCGAACACGCCATCGGTGTCGAGCGATTTGAGCATGCGCCTGAGCCGCGCCTCGAAGGCGCGCAGGCGAACCAGTGGAATGATCCGCGCGACAAGCCGCGCCGGATCGGCGGCGACATGTTCGATGTTCGGCAAGGCATCTGCAAATTCGGGTGGCGTTTCACCGATCACCGCGACCGGAATGTCACGGAAACGCGGCTCCTGCGCCAGCACGGTCAGGAAGGCCTCCACCATTCGCGGAGAGAAGCCGTCGCCGACGACGATGCCGTCAATGTCGCGCATGTTGAGATGCCGCGCGGCCGCTTCCACACTCAGCGCGCCGGCAACCTTCACACGCTCGCCCATGGCGACGCTCAGCGTCGGGTAAAGGGGCCCGCGGCCGGCAATCAGGACAGTCGCATCGACGAGCGCGTCGCCGACCGGCAGCGCGGGCAACTTGCCGTCATGCGAAGTGAAGAGCTCGATTCGGCGCAGAACGGTGGCATGCAGCGCGCGCACCCGCATCGCGAACTGCAGGCGCGCAAGCAGGCGCTCGACAGGCAGTGTGGCGTCGGCCGGCAGCGCGATCGGGACGGCTGCATCCTCATCGCCGCACACGCGGGCAATGACCGGCACGATCGGGCCGTTCACGGTGGCGACCTGCAGGCACAGCATGCGGGCCGAAGCGATATTGGCCGGCGCGCCCGGCTCGGCGATGACGATTGCGGCGGGCTTCACGGTGACGAAGGCAGCCGGCGCATCGGCCCATTTGGATTCGACGATTGGAAATGCGCCTGCCGTGCTCAGCGCTTCCACCAGCTCGGTCGCCGGTTGTTCGGCGACCACGATCAGCGGTCCTTGCAGCGACATCCGGGCGCACGCGCGGTTTGTGGGTGACGCCAATCTAGTCGAGCGCTGTTAATACCCCGTCAACGAACAGTCGAAACTACGCAGCGTCAGCGCCGCCGCGCTGGCGAAATGCGCCTGATATCAGCGCATTGGCGCCTTGCAGCTCCAGCGCTGCGGCGACCGCTTTTTTGTCCTGAGCAGCGCCGGCGAGCCGCTGTCCGAGCGTGCGATCGGGAAGCGCGACGACGGTTGCGTCGGGCGCCGCCTTTTCAAGGCAGGCGTCGAGGTCGTTTTGCCGCACGCGATAGCCGCCGATGCTGACGATGTTGGGAGGCGGCACGGTGATCGCGAGCGTCTGGTTCGATGCATCGGGCCTGCAGGCATATCCGGTGTCAAAGTAACCGGTGCGGTCAGGCGAAAGGTGCGGTGCGTGCGCGCCCGGTGGAAACGCGGTGGCCGGGATCATGGGGCCACGCAGCAAAAGCGTGCCGGTACCGCTGCGTGCCGTCTCGATAACCGTCATTGCGCCAATTGCACCGCGTGGCACGCTGATGACGCCATGCGGGATCGCGCGCGGAGGCCCGTTCGCGTTTCGCCGTGCAGCGACGATACCGGTTTCTCCGAAACTCGACACATCGACCACAGTCGGGACGTTCTCATAGGGCTTCGCAGCCATCATCCGTTCCGGCGCGCGCCACAACGCAACGAGCGTGCAGGCTTCGCCGCCAAGAAGGCCTGCCGCCGTCATTGCGGGCAATGCAGCCGCAGGCAGCGTCATTGCGTCAAAGTCTGTCGCGTCGCGCTGCGCGGCAAACGTGAGTGGCTCGAATCCATGATGCAGATGCAACGTCCCGCCTGACAGAAGCCATGGCATCAGCGTCAGTGCAAGGCCCGCGAATGAAGCAACCGGGACCGTCGATAGCAGGCGCGCATCGGACGCAATACCGCCTTCCAGCACAATGGCCAGTCCGCCGCTAACGAGTTCAATATGATTGCGCGCCATCGGAATTGCACCGCGCGCATCAACCCCGAATGTGATGGTTGCGACATGCGCAGCCGCGCCGTCCGGGCGGACAGACGTGGCAGAGAGATCGTCGCCGCCCGGAATGAATGCGTCGTCGAGTGACACAATCCCATCAGGCAAATCCCGGCCGAAGCCGAAGATATGGCGGACCGGAAACAGGGCCGCCGCCGTATGCATCGCGATGTCGGCATGGGCAATGCCGCCGGCGCGGGTGCATGTCACGATCGCTTTCGCGCCGACGCGCCCCAGCGCATCAACCATGTCGCGGCGGCGCCAGAGCAGTGGCACGGGCGCGGCAATCATGCCGGCACGCAGAATTCCGAGAAACGCGACAATGCTGTCGACCGTGTTGGGTAATTGCATCGCCACGACGGCGTCGGTCGGCAGACCGAAAGAACGCAGGCGGGCCGCGACCGCGGAAATTGCGTGATCGGCCTGCGCATAACTCAGGGTGCGTGGCGCGCCGTCCGTAAAACTCTGGCGATTCGGCGCGTCAACCAGCGCGGGGGCTTCGGGGCGCCGGACGCCGGCACGGCGAAAGAGATCGTCAAGCGTTGTGGTGATGCCGGATGCCCGGTTGATTTCGCCGAGGATCATCGCCAGCGCCTCAAGGCCTGAGGTCCTTCTGCCACCAGGTTTCCGGCAAATAGCCGAACAGTGACGTTCGTGAGGGATGCGCGATTCGCGCCCAGCGCGCCACCCATTGCACTGGCGGGAAATAAAGCGGCACCACATAGAAGCCCGACAGCAGGACCCGATCGAGCGCGCGGGTGGCGGCGACGAAATTCTCGCGGGTTGTCGCGCCGAGCATCGCGCCGATCATGGCGTCGACGGCCTTGGATCTGACGCCCATGTAGTTGCGGCTGCCCTGCTGATCGGCGGCAGCAGAGCCCCAGTAGAACAGCTGCTCGTTGCCGGGCGACAAAGATTGCTCCCAGCGGTACTCGATCATGTCGAAATCGAAAGCGATGCGGCGGCGCTCGTACTGGGTGGCATCGACGGTGCGCACGCGCGCCTCGATGCCGGCACGCTTGAGATTGCGGACGAAGGCGAGTGCGACGCGCTCCTGATCGCGCGTGGTTGTAAGGATCTCGAACGACAGCGGTCGCCCCGTCGCGGTATGCAGCAGTTGGGTGCCCTTGAGCTCGTAACCCGCGGCCTTCAGGAGCGTGAAGGCGCGGCGGAGCACAGAACGATCGTGTCCTGAACCGTCGGTAACGGGCGGAGACCAGGCGCCGTCCATGATGTCAACCCGCACCGCGCCCGGGAACGGAGCCAGTAACTCGCGCTCACGCGCATTGGCCGGCACGCCGTGCGCCGAAAGATCGCAGCCGTCGAAATAACTCGCGGTTCTCTTATACAGACTGAAGAAGTAGGTGCGGTTGAGCCACTCGAAGTCGAACAACTGCAGGATTGCCTCACGCACGCGAACATCCGAGAAAACCGCGCGCCGCGTATTGAACACCAGGCCTTGCATGCCCTTGGGCAATCCATAAGGCAGGTCTTCCTTGGCGACGCGGCCATCGCGCATTGCAGGAAAGTCGTAAGCGGTCTGCCAACGCCCCGGATCAGTCTCGACCCGCAGATCGTAGAGCCCTTTCTTGAATGCCTCGAAATGCGTGTTGCCGTCGCGATAGTAGTCGTAACGGATCGTATCGAAATTCCAGAGGCCGCGATTAATGGCGAGATCGCGTCCCCAATAGTTCTTGTTGCGTGTGAAAGTGACGCTCTCGCCGGGTTTCACTTTGCTGACGGTATAGGGCCCGCTGCCAAGCAGCGGGTCGAAGCTGGTGTCCTCGAATGTATCGGCGTTGACGGCGTGCTTTGCCAGCACCGGCATCAGTCCGATAATGAGCGGCAATTCGCGGTCGTCGGCGCCGGAAAGGTCGAAGCGCACCGTGCGCGCATCGATTGCCTCGGCTTTGGTGACCTTGATGTAGTAGGTGCGAAAGTTCGGCCGGCCTTTGTCGCGCAACAGCTCCCAGGAAAAAATTACATCGGCCGGCGTCACCGGCTTGCCGTCGGCGAAGCGGGCCGCCGGATTTATTCGGAAACTGACGTAGGAGCGTGCGGCATCGGTCGCGATGCCGTCGGCCAGCAGACCGTAGAGCGAGAACGGCTCATCGTAGCCGCGGGCAAGGAGGCTTTCGACGACGTAACCCCGCATATGGGCAGCCGGCAGTCCTTTCACGATGAAGGGGTTAAGACAGTCGAAGGTGCCGAGCACGCCCTGTGTCAGGTGCCCGCCTTTCGGTGCTTGCGGATTGGCGTAGGGCGGATGGCTGAAACCAGGCCCCCATGCCGGTTCCCCATGCATTGCGATGGCGTGAGCCGCGCGCTGGGCATGCGCCGGCCGCAAACTGAACGCGGTCGCTGCGGACAACGCGCCGAGCACGACGAAACGTCGCGATGGACGCAAAGCGGTCCCCGCATGGGCAGTTGAGGGCGGCGCGAGTGTCGTGCGAATGCGATTCGGTCCGGTTTTGCGGGAATTTATCATAAGGCGGCAGGGCCACGACGGGCCGCATTTTCAGCGCATTCGTGGCTTTATTGCAGGCGGGAATTCGGCTATCAGGCGTCACGCTGCCGCCGTATTTGACCCGGAGAGAGCCGGGCAACCAGCGGCATTTCGGGGGCGTCATTCGCCGCGGACGAAAATAACAAGGGAACAGTTACAATGGATTATCGGACCGGATTGGTCCGGCCGCGGGGCCGGGCGTTGACCGCCACCATGGCCATGACTTTGGCAGCAACGCTGTTCGCGAACGCTGCCTCTGCACAGCAACAGCAGCAGCCCAAGGCGGCTCCAAAGGCGGCGCCGAAGGCGCAGCCTGCGCAACCGGCACAGCCGTTGCAGCCGGCGCAGCCGCAGCAGCAGACCGCCGACCAGCCGCAGCTGATGTACTCGCCATGGATGAAAGTCTGCGGCCAGGGACAGGACACAGGCAACAAGAAGGTTTGCGTGACCACCAAAGACGGCCGTCTCGAGAACGGAATGCCGGTCGCCATCGTTCAATTGTTCGAGCCGGAAGGCGAGGCGAAGGTCCTGCGGGTCACCGTTCCGCTCGGAATGCAGCTCGCACATGGCACGCGGCTGATCATCGATCAGCAGCAGCCCACGCAGCAGCCCTACAAGATCTGTTTCCCTGTCGGATGCATGGCGGATTACCCCGTCACCGACGACATGATCGCCAAGATGAAGAAGGGGCAGAACATCGTCGTGCAAGCGATCAACATGCAGGGCACGCCGATCAGCCTGCCGCTGCCGCTGAACGATTTCGCCAAGGCCTATGATGGCCCGCCGACGGATCCGAAGGCTTTCGAGGAACAGCAGCGCAAGCTTCAGGAAGAATTGCAGAAGAAGGCCGAAGAAGCGCGCAAGAAACTGGAAGGCCAGCAGAGCCAGGCTCCGGGCGCGCCGGCGCCAGCCCCGGCACAAAAGAAATAAGCCGTTCGACCGGCAAAAAGAACAAAGGCGCGGCCTCGGGCCGCGCCTTTTCGTTCGAGCTCTCGATTAATGAATCTGCGAATTGCGCGGACGGTAGTCACCGCTGTCGTCGCGCACGAAGACTTCGGCGACGTCCGGATGACGAATCGGCTTGCCTGACGTGTCAGGCAGCAGATTCTGTTCCGACACGTAGGCGATGTACTCGGTTTCCGCATTTTCGGCGAACAGGTGATAGAACGGCTGATCCTTGTGCGGCCGTATTTCGGCGGGGATCGACTGCAGCCATTCGTCCGTGTTGTTGAATACCGGATCGATGTCGAAGATGACTCCGCGGAATGGATGCACGCGGTGCTTCACCACCTGACCGATCTTAAATTTCGCCTTGCGCATCTTGTCCATCAAGCGTTCCGTTACTCTCACAAAGCGTAGCGCTTTTTCGCATCGGGATCTTTGGCTGCAACAAGATTCGCCAGATCGAGGAGCACTTTCGCCTGCTTCCAGGTCGCGTCGTCCTGCATCTTGCCGTCGATCATGACCGCGCCGGCACCGTCAGGCATGGCGGCGACGATTTTCTTGGCGAATGCGACCTCGGCCGGATCCGGAGAGAACACGTTTTTCGCGATGTCGATCTGCGACGGATGGAGCGACCAGGCACCGACGCAGCCCATCAGGAATGCGTTGCGGAACTGCGTCTCGCATCCGGCAGGATCGGCGAAGTCGCCGAACGGGCCGTAGAACGGCTTAATGCCGGCGGCGGCGCAGGCGTCGACCATCTTTGCGATCGTGTAGTGCCAAAGATCCTGCTGCGATGACGCGCGCGGTTCGTCGCCTTGCGCGTCAGCCAGAACCTTGTAGTCGGGATGTCCACCGCCAACGCGCGTCGTCTTCATCGCGCGCGAGGCGGCAAGGTCCGCTGGTCCAAGGCTCATGCCGTGCATGCGCGGGGAGGCGGAAGCGATCGCCTCGATGTTGTTGACGCCCTGGGCGGTCTCCAGGATAGCGTGGATCAGGATCGGCTTCTTCAGCTGGTGCCGCGCCTCGAGTTGCGCCAGCAGCTGATCGAGATAGTGGATGTCCCACGGCCCGTCGACCTTTGGCAGCATGATCACGTCAAGCCTGCTGCCGGCGGCCGCGACGATTTCGGTGATGTCGTCGAGCGCCCAGGGCGAATTGAGCGCGTTGATGCGCGTCCACAGCCCGGTCGAACCGAAATCTGTTACCCGCGCCATCGCGATAAAGCCGTCACGCGCCGCTTTTTTGGAGTCAACCGGAATTGCATCTTCGAGATTGCCCAGGACGACGTCGACCTGCCGCACGAGTTCCGGCACCTTCGCCCGCACTTTTTCAATGTGAGGCGGCACGAAATGAATCATGCGCTCCAGCCGCACCGGCAATTCGCGCAGGGGCGCAGGTGCGCCGACGGCGAGCGGGGCAAAGAACTGGCGTGGAAGCTTCATCGGCATCCTCAAAACCCGGCCTGCCGTTTAGAGGAATGCAAAGGCGACGCCAAGTGCCGTTAAATTAACGTGGCTCGCGGCGCTTTTTTTCAGCGTCGTCCCAGGCGGTCAATGCCTGGAAATCCGGCACAAAGCCAAGCCCTTTCTGGGCATCGGTCGACAGGACTGACTGGGATGTCACCACGTCGACCAGCGCCGGCGCATTCTTCAGCGCGCGACGCAATGCGCCTTCCAGTTCCGAGGGCTTTTCGACGCGCTCGCCGTGCGCACCGAGGGAACGGGCAAGGCCCGCATAGTCCGAGTGACGCAAGGTCGTTCCGACGACGCGCCCGCCATAATTCATTTCCTGATCGAGCCGCTCGATGTTCCAGGCGGCGTTGTTTGACACGACGAAGACCACTTTCGCACCGTGCCGCACGGCGGTGTCGATTTCCATGGCGTTGATGCCGAATGCACCATCGCCATTGACCGAAATGACCTGCCGGTCCGGCATGGCAAGAGCTGCGGCGACCGCGAACGGAACACCGACGCCAAGGCAGCCGAATGCGCCCGCATCCATGTACGTGCTGGCGGCCAGTCCGGTGCGTGCGAAGCTCAACAGGTCGCCGCCGTCCGCGATCGCAATGTAGTCCTTCGGGGCCGTGGCGGCGACGACGTCGAAAATCACACGCGGATGAATTTTGCCGTCGCTGCCGGTCATCGGCCTGTCTTTGGCAGTCTCGGCAGCGGCAATGCGGTCGCGATGGCGCTTGCGCAGACCATCAGCCCAGGCCTTGTCGATGCCGCTTTCGCGATTGCCGGCGGCTGTGAGCATGGCTTCCAATGCAAGATGAGGCGAGGCGAGTAACTCCGGCTGGCCGCGCCGGTTGTCGATCAACTCACCGGGACTGTCGGAAATCCGGATGAAGCGCGCATTGGGAAAGACGGCTGGCGAGCCATAGCCGACCTGGTAATCGAGCTTGCGCCCGATCAGCAAGACGACGTCGGCGTCGGTCATCGCGGCCGCGCGGACGGCGGCTGCGGTCGAGCGATGATCGGCCGGGACAAGCCCGCGGCTCTCCTGCGTGTCCAGGTAAAGCGCGCCGGTTGCATCGAGCAGCCGCACGAGCGCGGACCCAGCCTGCCGTGCGCCACGTCCGGTAATGACGACGGGGCGCTTCGCCGACCAGAACACGTCGACCGCCTCTTTCACCGCCGCGGGATCCGGGGGGATTAGGCGGGGCGGCTTCGGGTTGATCCATTCATCGAGCACCAGTTGCGGCGGCACATGCGTGCGCAACACATCGGTCGGCACTTCCAGATAGACCGGCCCCGGCTCGCCGTTGTCGCCCATGGCGCGCGCCACGGCCTCGTCGAGTTCACGAATAACCTGTTCCGGAACGCGCGCGGTGCGCGAGGTCCGTGTCACCGGACGGAGAATGTCGACGTGCGGAATGTCCTGCAGCGGCCCCATATTCGCCTGCGGGCGCGACGTGCAGCCGCCGATGAGCAGGACGGGTATGCGGGCAAGCGATGCATTCGCGATCGCTGTGACCGTGTTCGTCACGCCGGGTCCTGCGGTTACCATGGCCACGCCGAACTGTCCGGTCAGCTCAGCATGCGCGTGCGCCATATGGACCGCGGCACCTTCGTCGCGCACGTCGATGATCCGGATTCCCTGCCGGGCGACGTGATCCCAGATCGGCTGGATGTGCCCGCCCTGCAGCCCGAAGATCCGATCGATACCACGCGCCTTGAGAAAGCGTGCGATCCAGGCCGCGCAGGATTGCTGATCCGCGTTGAGATCTTGCGACTGGACTGCGGGCTTGCTCATGAACTCACTCCCGTTGGCGTGTATTTCGTTCGCAGGACGCGATGCAGGATCTTTCCGGTCGCCGTCCGCGGCATGTCCTCTTCGGCAATGAACGATATCGATCGCGGCCGTTTGTAGCCGGCGATACGGTCTTTGCACCATTCCATGATTTCTTCGGCGGTCGGCGCTTCACCGTCCCGCGCGATGATGACGGCATGAACGCGCTCGCCCCACTTTTCGTCCGCAATGCCGATGACGGCGACGTCCTTCACCTTGGGATGGCCGCCGACCAGCGATTCCACTTCGGACGGATAGATGTTCTCGCCACCCGAAATGATCATGTTGTTCTTGCGGTCGACGAGATGAATGTAGCCGTCCTCGTCGCGGCGGGCGAGGTCGCCGACCGTGCAGTAGTCGCCGCGGAATGCGTCACGGGTTTTGTCAGGCAGCTTCCAGTAGCCGTCGAATGTGTACGAGTTGCACGAGTAGAGCTCCCCGGGCTCGCCATCGCGCACGTCGTTGCCGGTTGCATCGAGCAGGCGGATCGGCCGCGAGCCGATGCATTCGCGGCCGACCGAGCCGAGCTTGGTGAACTGTTCGTCCGGATGAAGCATCGTGACCCATCCGGCCTCAGTCGAACCGTAAAGTTCGAAGAGGCCAGAGTTTTTGAAATAGTCCATGATTTCAAGCTTGGTGTCGCGCCGTGCGGGTGCCGAGGAGACCATCAACTTGGTGACGGCCGATACGTCGTGCTTTGCGCGGATCTCGGATGAAAGACCGAGCATCATGATGTAATGCGTCGGCACCAGCGATGTGAACGTCGCGTGCCCGTCTGCAAGCGTGCGCACGAGGTGCTCCGGGTCAAAGCTCCTTCGGCTGTAAACCGTGCAGGCCGCGCCGCAATAGGCAAAGGCGCCGAAAAAGAACAGGGAGTTGGCGTGGCACATCGGCATGACCAGTAGGCCGGAATCGCGTGAGCTGAAGCCAAGTTCGACGTCGGTCACGAGCGACAGCATCGCGCCGCCACCGTGCGAGCGAATGGCGCCTTTCGATCTGCCGGTCGTGCCGGAAGTGTACATCAGCGTCCACGGATCCTCGGGCATCACGGTCACAGCCGGCGGGCGATCGCTTGCGGCTGCGATAAGATCCTCGTAGGCGCGGTAGCCGGCATGCCGGCGATTGGCGCCGAAAATGATGAACTTGTCGGGGGCCACGGGAAGCGTATCGCGGACCGGCTCGATCGCATCGATCAGTTGATCCTGAACGATGAGCGCGCCGGCCTCGCAATTCTCCACGATGTAGTGGATCTCCGGACCGACCAGCCGGAAATTGATCGGCACTGCGACCAGGCCCGCCAGTGCCGTCGCTGCATAAATTTCGAGCCATTCGACGCAGTTGTAGGCGAGGACGCAGACCCGATCGCCCTTGGAGAGGCCGAGACCCATCAACGCGTTGGCGAGACGGCACGAGCGCTCATGCCACGTCCGGAAGGTCATCGCCCGTTCAAGATCGCGCGCGCCGACCTTGTCGGGAAATGTATGAGCATGCATGCCGAGCACAATTCCCATGTGCGGCAGCTGTCTCATTCAACTCTACTCCACCACCAGTCGAACAATACTTTGCCCGCGACGGGTGGCTCTGGCAATGCGTGACGCCGCCTGTGGGGCGTGACAAACTCCGGCACTCGCAAGGTGTGCCGAATTGCCATGCAACCGCTGACCGGTCTTTTTATCCTCGATTTTACCACGCTGCTTCCCGGACCATTGGCAACATTGATGCTCGCCGAAGCCGGCGCCGAGGTGCTCAAGATCGAGCAACCGGGAGGCGAGAATGCGCGACGCTTCCCGCCGTTCGTTGGCAATGAAAGCGCGGCCTTCACGATGCTCAATCGCGGCAAGACAAGCATGACGCTCGATCTGAAGAGCGACGCTGACCGCGAAAAGCTTATGCCGCTGATCAAGCGCGCGGACATTGTGGTTGAGCAATTCCGCCCGGGCGTGATGGACCGGCTCGGTCTGGGCTACGACGAACTGAAAAAGATCAACCCGAAACTGATATACTGCTCGATCTCGGGGTACGGCCAGAGCGGGGCGCGCGTTCACGAGGCCGGGCACGACATCAATTATATCGGCAACACCGGCTTGCTCGATCTGCAGCCAGGTCCGGCCGATCAGCCTGTCGTGCCGCCAATGCTGGCG
>DASSSM010000090.1:0-7384 GCA_035708425.1 Pseudolabrys sp. | reverse complement strand
CTTGTAGTTCCAGTCAAGACCCATACGCCGCGCGATTTCCTGCGTGATCCACCAGTCAAGCTTCGTATCACCCGGCAAGGGCAGTGCCGCGCGGCCCATCTGGACCTGACGGTTGGTGTTGGTGACTGTGCCGTCTTTCTCCGGCCAGGCCGAAGCCGGCAGGACCACATCGGCGTAGACGGCGGTCTCGGTCAGGAAGAGGTCCTGCACCACGAGGTGCTCGAGATGCGCCAGCGCCTCGCGCGCGTGGTTGAGATCGGGATCCGACATCGCCGGGTTTTCGCCGAGGATGTACATGCCCTTGATCACGTCGGCATGAACCGCGTCCATGATCTCGACGACGGTCAGGCCCTTCTTCGGGTCGAGCTTTGCGCCCCAGGCCTTTTCCACCTTGGCGCGGATATCGACATTCTCCACTGACTTGTAATCGGGAAAGAACATGGGGATGAGGCCGGCATCGGAGGCGCCTTGCACGTTGTTCTGCCCGCGCAAAGGATGCAGGCCGGTCCCCGGACGGCCGATCTGGCCGGTGATCAGGGATAGTGCGATCAGGCAGCGTGCATTGTCGGTGCCGTGCGTATGCTGCGACACGCCCATGCCCCAGAAAATGATGGCGCTCTCGGCGCGTGCAAAAGTACGCGCCACTTCGCGCAATGTATCTGCCGGGATTCCGCAGATCGGCGCCATCTCTTCCGGCGTGAAATCCTTGATGCTCTCCGCGAACGGGCCGAAGCCTTCGACATAGGTCTGCACGTACTGCTTGTCGTGCAGGTTTTCGGTCACGATGACGTTGAGAATCGCATTAAGCATCGCGACGTCGGCACCGTTCTTGAACTGCAGCATGCGCCAGGCATGACGTTTGAGGGCCTGTCCGCGCGGATCCATCACGATCAATTTGGCGCCGCGCTTGGCGGCTTGCTTGAAGAAGGTCGCCGCGACCGGATGATTTTCGGTCGGGTTGGCGCCGATGACGACGATGACATCGGAGTTCTTGCACTCGTTGAAGGTGGCCGACACCGCGCCCGATCCGACGCCTTCAAGCAGCGCCGCGACCGACGAGGCGTGGCAAAGCCGCGTGCAGTGATCGACGTTGTTGGTGCCGAAGCCCGCCCGCACCAGTTTCTGGAACAGATAGGCCTCTTCATTCGAGCATTTGGCCGACCCGAAACCGGCGAGCGCTTTCGAGCCGTCGCGGTCGCGGATCTTCTTCAGGCCGGCCGCGGCCTTGTCGAGCGCCTCTTCCCAGGTCGCTTCGCGGAAATGCGTCCACGGGTTCATCGGATCGATGAACTCGTGCGGCACCTTCGGTACGCCCTCCTTGCGGATCATCGGTTTGGTGAGGCGCTGCGGGTTGTGCACGTAGTCAAAGCCGAAACGACCCTTCACGCAGAGGCGGTTTTCGTTTGCCGGGCCATCGCGGCCGGTGACGTAAAGCAGCTTGTCGTTCTTGATGTGATAAGTGAGCTGACAGCCGACGCCGCAATAAGGGCACACGCTATGCACCGCGCGGTCGGGAAACTCAGTACGAACGTTCTTGTCGTTGACCAGCGTCGCCGGCATCAGTGCGCCGGTCGGGCAGGCCTGCACGCATTCGCCGCACGCAACGCAAGTGGATTGGCCCATCGGGTCGTCGAAATCGAAGACGATCTTCTCGCCGTGCCCACGGCCTGCCATGCCGATGACGTCGTTAACCTGCACTTCGCGGCAGGCGCGGACGCAGAGATTACACTGGATACAGGCGTCGAGATTGACTGCCATCGCCGGGTGGCTGCGGTCGGCGGTCGGCATTTTCTCGCGCTCGGGAAAGCGGCCGACGTCGATACCCATCCGGTCGGCCCAGTTCCAGAACTTCGATTGCGGATCGTGCGAGGTCGCACGCTCCGGCTGATCCGTGACCAATAGCTCGAAGACCATCTGCCGCGCGGTCTTTGCGCGGTCGGAGGTCGCCTTCACTGTCATGCCTTCGGACGGCTTGCGGATGCAGCTGGCGGCAAGCACGCGTTCGCCTTCGATTTCCACCATGCAGGCGCGGCAATTGCCGTCGGCGCGATAACCGGGCTCCGGCGAATAGCACAGGTGGGGAATGTCGATGCCCTGCCGCTTGGCGACCTGCCAGATGGTCTCGCCCGGCAACGCCTCGACCTCTTTGCCGTCGAGCGTGAATTTCACCGATTTGCCGGAGCCGCCTGTAGCCATTGTGTCAGCCTTTCACTGTCGTCCCGGCCGAGCAACGCGAGAGCCGGGACCCATAGCCCCTGCCCTATCGAAAGTGCACAGCGTAGGGGTCCCCGCCTGCGCGGGGACGACCCCAAATATGTAGCACCGCCTCGCCATCACCAGCTTCCCAATGGCTTGGTCAATTCATCCGGAAAATATTTAATCACGCACAACAGCGGGTTAGGCGCCGCCTGGCCGAGCCCGCAAATGGACGCATCGCGCATGGCGGTCGACAGCTCTTCGAGCAGTTTCACGTCCCACGGACCCTTGGCCATCAGCTTGGCCGCTTTCTCGGTGCCGACCCGGCAGGGTGTGCACTGGCCGCAGCTCTCATCCTCGAAGAACTGCATCAGATTCAACGCGGCCGCCTTTATGTCGTCCTTGTCGGAGAGGATCACAACCGCGTGCGACCCCACGAAGCAGCCATATTTTTCGAGGGTTCCGAAATCGAGCGGAATATCGGCCATGGAAGCCGGCAGGATCCCGCCGGACGGTCCGCCCGGCAAGTAACCCTTGAAAACGTGGCCGTCCTGCATGCCGCCGCAGAACTCGTCGATCAGCTCGCGCATCGTGATGCCGGCCGGCGCCAATTTGACGCCCGGATTTTTCACGCGGCCCGACACCGAAAAGCTGCGGAAGCCCTTGCGTTCGTGGCGGCCCTGCGATGTCGCCCACTCGGCGCCCTTTTCGACGATGTCGCGAATCCAGAACATCGTCTCGACGTTCTGCTCGAGCGTCGGACGGCCGAACAGTCCGACCTGCGCGACATAGGGCGGGCGATGCCGCGGCAGCCCGCGCTTGCCCTCGATTGATTCAATCATCGCGGATTCTTCGCCGCAGATATACGCGCCGGCGCCGCGCCGAAGATGCAGCTTGGTATGCGGTTACAGCCCCGCGTTTTCGATCCTGGCGATCTCGTCGGCAAGCATCAGCCGAAGCTCGGGATATTCGTCGCGGATGTAGATGTATGTCTCGGGCGCCTCGACCACCCAGGCGGCAATCAGCACGCCTTCCAGGAAGCGGTGCGGATCACGTTCAAGGTAGTAGCGATCCTTGAACGTGCCGGGCTCGCCTTCGTCAGCATTGACCGCAAACATGCGCGGCGCGGGCTCCGCACGCACGAGCGCCCACTTGCGGCCGGTCGGAAAACCCGCGCCGCCGAGGCCGCGCAGTCCCGCATCGCTCACGATCTTGATCAGCTCATCGCGCGTGCGCTTGTCGGTCAGACAGTTTTTGAGAAGCGCGTAACCACCAGATTTTTGGTAAGCGGCAAAATCGACGTCGGGCTTCCATGCGTGCGCGTGCGGTTTTTCCTTTACTGCGGCGGTCACGGAACCGACGGTTGCTTTGAATGTCTGAACATGGCCGATCGCGCAGACCGGTGCGCGATCGCAACCGCCCATGCAGGGCGCATGCACGACGCGCACTCCGCGCCCGAGCTTGCTCGACAAATCCTTCATGAGTTTTTCGGCGCCGGCCATGGCACACGACAGCGAGTTGCACACGCGCACCGTAACCGGCGGTGGGGACAGCTCGCCTTCCTTCACGACATCGAAGTGCGCATAGAAAGTGGCGACCTCGTAAACTTCGGTCAGCGCCATCTTCATTTCCGAAGCGAGCGCCGCGAGATGCGCGGCGGACAGATGGCCGTATTGATCCTGAATGAGATGCAGGTGTTCGATCAGCAAGTCGCGCCGGCGCGACTTATCGGTCAGAAGGGCCTGGATCTCATCGAGCGCCTGCGGGTCGACCTGGCGTCCCTTGGGCGTGCGCGCCGGACGGCGGCGGCCGCCAGTTCCGTTGGTGCCTGCCCGCGGCGGATTTTGAATGTTCATCGCTTCACCTCGGGCACGATTTGAAGCCGTTCCAGCAAGGAGACAATCCCCTGGTCGGTATGGCTTGATAGAGACTTTCTATCAATATTAGATGCTTTACTGCTTATTTCTTTAGCAATTAATCGCCGCAGGCTCTATACTAACACCATGATTTCTATGGACTAAAACGCTTGATCGACAAACTCGAGTTCATACTCGCTCTAGCGCGTGAAAAGCACTTCGGACGCGCGGCGGAAGCCTGCGGCGTTACGCAACCCACGCTTTCCGCTGGAGTGAAGCAACTCGAAGACCAAATGGGGGTCTTGTTGGTCAACCGGGGCTCACGTTTTCAGAGCTTCACTCCCGAAGGCCAGCGCGTACTCGAATGGGCAAGACGCATTGTCGGCGACAGCCGCACGATGCGAGAAGAGATGAATTCATTGAAGCATGGGTTGTCCGGGCGGCTGCGCCTTGCTGCGATTCCGACTGCGCTCGCGATGGTGGCGGCGCTCACCACCCCATACCGGGAAAAGCACCCCAATGTTCAGTTCACCATCTACTCCCGCACATCCATTGAAGTTCTCGATCTGCTCGACAATCTCGAGATCGATGCAGGCATTACCTATGTGGAAAATGAGCCGCTCGGGCGTGTCAGCACCGTACCGCTGTATCGCGAGCATTACCGGTTGCTGACCTCTGCCGACGCACCGCTCGGCAATCGTGACACGGTCACGTGGTCGGAGGTGGCTCAAGTTCCTTTATGTTTGCTGACGCCGGACATGCAGAACCGCCGCATCATCGATCGTCTGCTCAAGGGAGCAGGAGGTGAATCCCGGCCGACCCTCGAATCTGATTCGATGATCTTGCTCTATTCGCACGTGCGCACTGGTCGCTGGGCAAGCGTCATGCCTGCCAAGATTGCTGACACTTTAGGCTTGACCGATACGATCCGTGCTATTCCGATCACGCAGCCCAAGGCCGTCCAGACAATCGGTCTCGTGGTGCCGCAGCGCGAGCCGATGACACCCATCACCGCTGCTTTGGTGGCAGAAGCGCGCCGTCTTGCTCCGCAATTGTCAGGCTGACCTCACCGGCCGCCCACTCACGGCAACTACAAGCTAGACTGGCGTGATCGAGGGTGACGGCAGTGTGACGAGAGTATCGTCTTCGCTGCGATTCTTGTCCTTTTGCCCGCGTGCGGACTTGCTCTTGGCATTCGCAGCCTTACGCAACTTCATACGCCGCTCGTAAAACGTGACGATGTTGCGCGCGGTCTGCTGACTGAGCTTGCGATAGCGCTCGAACGCCACGGTAATGTCGTCGGGCTGAAGATTCCGGTTCGCAGCGAACATGACCAGCATTTCGCGCGCCGTTGTCCATGAGCAGCCGGCAGCCTTGGCCAGCAGCAACAGCATATCCTCGCCCTCGTCCAGCAAAGCGCGCTCGACCAGGTCGACCGGGAAGACACCCAGGCGCGCGAGCGCGACCACGGTTTTTTCAAAGTCCTGTGCGTGAGCGGGACCGTGAACGCTGGCCTCGGTGATGGGTTGGACATTGAACCGGCGCTTGGCTTCGCGAACTGCGACGGCATGCGCGCGGGAACCCTTGCGGACCTCACGTTGCATGGCGGTCGCGACGTCGTCGACGGTGTCACGAATGGCGGCGACCATCTGCGGATTGGAGGCCTCCAGTTTGGCGCGAACTTTCGAAGAGGCTGCTTCCAGCAACTTGAGGAAATATTGCCGCGGGAGATCGCTGCGCTCGCCGAGGGCCAAGGTCAGCTTGCGGTCGTAGCGGGCTCGATTAGTAAGCTTGCCATAGCCCGCGAGTGAAAAGCGCGCGCCCTTGTTCTTCACGACTTTATGGACAACTCGCTGATCGCCG
Organism: Pseudolabrys sp.; assembly: GCA_035708425.1. GTDB lineage: Bacteria > Pseudomonadota > Alphaproteobacteria > Rhizobiales > Xanthobacteraceae > Pseudolabrys. The sequence goes on along the minus strand of DASSSM010000090.1, from coordinate 1,469 downwards.
CGCTCGACCAGGACATCGGTCACCTTTTCGCTCAGCTTCAGGCGTTGGGCGATCGCATAAAGGTGATCCTGGCTTTTGGTCGTGGCATTTTCAACGAGGTCGTCATCGGTCAGGCGCTCGGAGTAGATAAGGACGGGCTCCGCAACCTCGATTGCATCGTCGAACGCGAGCGAGCGAATGAGCACTGGTGGGGCATTGTCGATGATCGCCAGTCGGTGCGCGAGCTTGGCACGCGCCTTGACCTCGATGTCGGCGGCCAGGCGGCGCAACACGTCATCGAACAACGAAATCTGCTCATCGGAATAGCTGCGCGAGCCGGCGGCAAACAGGTCGGCGACCCGATCAATGATCTTGAGCCGGTGCTTGGCGGTCGTGCCGGCGACCGGGCTGACCAGGTCGTCGAGAAGCGAGCGGCTTTCGGCAAGCGCGTTGGCTGTGTTGGATGCGGTGCTCATTGCCATGGCAAGTTCTTTGCAACTCAATGAATTTGGACGCCGCCCCCGACTGCGCGGTCGATCGCGCGACCGGAGCGGGTAGCAACCTACCGCAAAGGTGCGAAAACTCGCTGTACAAGCCCGCTCAAAAAAAACGAAAAATTTTAGCGAATTCGTACACAACTGCGGCGCGACACCTGCGCCGCCCGACGCAAAAAGAGCCCGATTTCTCGGGCCCTTTTGATTCCTGCAGCGTGCAAGCGATCTTTAGAACAAGCCGACGATCTTGCCGTCCTTGACGTCGATCGAGTCAGCCGACGGCACTTTCGGCAGCCCTGGCATAGTGAGGATCTCGCCGCAGATCGCCACCACGAACTCCGCACCGGCGGACAGCCGCACCTCGCGCACATTGATGGTGTGGTCAGCCGGCGCGCCTTTGGCATCCGGATTGGTCGAGAACGAGTACTGGGTCTTGGCAATGCAAATTGGCAGCTTACCGTAACCCATTTCCTCCCAGCTCTTGAGTTGGTCCTTCACCGATTTGTCAGCAGTCACGTTCTTCGCGCGGTAGATTTCACGCGCAATCGTCTCGATCTTTTCGAATAGCGGCGTTTCGTCGGGATAGAGGAACTTGACCTTGCTCTTCCCCTCGTCGATCACCTTTACCACCGTCTTGGCCACGTCGGCCGCACCGGCTCCGCCCATCGCCCAGTGATCGGCCATCAACGCCTCGACGCCGAGCGCCTTGCACTTCTCCTTCACCAGCGCGATCTCGGCCTCGGTATCGGCGGAGAAACGATTGATCGAGACCACCGCCGGCAGGCCGAATTTCTTCACGTTCTCGACGTGCCGCTGCAGGTTGGCCATGCCGGCCTCCAGCGCCTTCAGATTCTCGGATTTGAGATCTTCCTTCTTGACGCCGCCGTGCATCTTGAGCGCACGGATGGTGGCGACCAGCACCACGCAATCGGGAGTAAGGCCAGCCTTGCGGCATTTGATATCGATAAATTTCTCGCCGCCAAGGTCGGCACCGAA
>DASSSM010000089.1:0-6697 GCA_035708425.1 Pseudolabrys sp. | reverse complement strand
TTCATGCTCGCGCGCAAGGCTGACAGCCACCGAGGGTAATTGCCACAGATCGTAGGTTTCACCCCATCGCGCGATGATGCGGCGCGTGAATTCCTCTGCCAGTACAAGGTCGGTGTTGAGCGGCAGGTGGGGACCGTGCTGCTCGATCGAACCAATCGGCAGGCACAGGATCGAGTTCGCCCGCAGGCGCTTCGAAATGTCGGGGTAGGTCAACTCGCCGATCGACCGGCTCGGCACGTCTTGTGGCATGGCTGATGACAGCTTTTTGAGCCGCAATAGGCGGCGCCCCTGGAGACGATATCAGCGCCGTTCAATGATGCCAGCGGAAAGCCGTGCCGTGGTTACGACGGTTCGGCGAGCGAAGCCATGAGATGATCGAGGCGGTGCCCCGCGCGAACCGCCTTTGCGGCCATGTAGCGTCGATTGTCGGCGTTAATCGGGGCTTCAAGCGGCATCCGGCTTGCGATTTCGATGCCGGCTTTGGCCAAGCCGTCGAGCTTGGCGGGATTGTTGGTCAGGAGGACGACCCGCGTGCAATTGAGCATCTGCAGCATGCGCGCCGCAATGCCGTAGTCGCGTTCGTCGTCGTCGAAACCAAGCGTCGTGTTGGCATCGACGGTGTCGAGGCCGTCGTCCTGCAGTTGATAGGTGCGCATCTTGTTGGCGAGGCCGACACCGCGGCCTTCCTGCGCGAGATAAAGCACAACGCCGCCACCGAGATCTTCGAGTCGCCGCATAGCGAGCTGAAGCTGATCGCCACAGTCGCAGCGCCGCGAACCAAACACGTCGCCGGTGAGGCATGCCGAGTGGAGCCGCACAGGGACGGCGTTCGAAAAATCGGGCTTGCCCACGATAATCGCGGTGGAATTTCCGCCAATCGCGTCGCGGAAGACGACGAAACGTGCCTGCGTACCCGAATCGAGCGGCACCGAAGCCTCGCTCGCCAGCGTCAGCGACCGGATCGCCTCGTTGGCAAACCGCTCGACCGCTTCCGCATCGACTGTGATGACGTCCGCCTCAGCAGGCAGGGCATCGGCTGATATCTCCACCGCCAGTACCGCAGGCAAACCTTGCGACAGTTTCACGAGTTGAATCGCCGCCACAGCGGTCGGACCGGCAGGTTTGGCTTCGGGAATACGATCACAAGTCGCATCACTCACAAGCGCTTCGATCGAGGTCGCATCATCGTCAGGTGACAGCCGCAGGGCCATCGGCGTGCGCGCATCCAGTCCAAGCGCGAGCGCGCGCCGCGCTGTAACAATGAGGCGCGGAGTGCCTGGTGCGCAAAGCGTCATGAACGCAGTCAACCGAGCGCTATCGAGTGCTTCAACGGGCAACGCAAGAAGCGTTTCATTTTTTGCCGTGATGAGGACGGGACGTCGACCGTGGAATTCGGCGAGGCCGCGACTGACACCAACGTGACCTTTGTTGCCAAATAATACCGGGCTTACGCCACTGCGTACTGAATTCATTCCGAGACTTTCCGTTTTTTTAGACGCCCGCCAATATAAGAACACCGAGTGCCGTGTAACCATTCCGGTCGCAAATAGGCCGAATTTGTGCCAGCCTGCCGGCGGCCGTATCCGCTGTTAACGCACGGGGCGTGCTTTTAGCTGCCATGTCATTAAGAAATTTTCCCCATAACCCAAATAGCGGGATCGGCAGTAGATCGTCCGACCCGTGGTTGGAGTTTAGCAATATTTTCCGGTCCGGTGACCAGCCCCTTCCGCAACCCTGGAGTGAGATTTTCGGTCCGCTTCGGCGGGGTATCGTTGATGAGCTGATGGTTGTCGGCCAGATTGGTCAGTCGCTGGATGGCCGCATTGCGACGGAATCTGGGCATTCGAAATACATCAATGGGCCGGCCGGAATTACGCACCTCCACCGGTTGAGGGCTTTGGTCGATGCGGTCGTTATCGGCGTCGGTACTGCGATAGCCGACGATCCTCAGCTGACCGTACGCCGGGTCGCCGGGCAGCAGCCGGCCCGCGTCGTCATCGATCCGAACGGCCGGCTCGGCAACAAGGCGAGGGTCTTCAGTGAAGACGGTGTCCGTCGCATTCTTGTAACCGCAGAGGGAAAATCCGTTGCTCCGATCCCGGGTGTCGAACTCCTTCCGCTGCCCACGACCGATGGGCAACTTTCTCCTGCGGCTATCCTAGCGGCACTCGGTGCCCGTGGACTGCGCCGAGTACTGATCGAGGGTGGCGCCGACACCGTTTCTCGCTTCCTTGTGGCAGGTTGCCTTGATCGACTGCATGTGATCGTCGCGCCGATTATTCTGGGCGCGGGCCGGCCCGGCATCGCGCTGCCGCCGGTCGAGCGCGCCGACCAGGCCATGCGCGTGCACATGCGCACGCATCGAATTGACGACGAAATGCTTTTTGATTGCGATCTGGCGGCTCAGCGCCTGCCGGTCGGCACCGCAAAAAGATCGACATGACCGACGCGGAGGGACGCCGTTCCCGCGGCGACGCTGGCGCGCCGGCGCGTCAGCCACGATGCGGTGTCGGCGAGCGATAGTGCGCCAATCTCGCGTGCCGCCCCCGCCCAGCCGTTAAATATCTCCAACTGAATGTCGCGGTCGTTCGGCCCCATCATCCAATCTGATCGGCGGTGGGTGACGGCGTAACCCAGGCGCTCGAAGGCGGCGATGGCATAGCTGGCAGCCTCCGGCCCGAGCGCCACGCCAAATCCCTTGTCGGTGGCCTGATGCTTGTTGATCGCCGCGACGATCGCCGCATCCGCAGGATCATTCGGAGAGATGTCGATACGGCCGTCATAGGTCAATGCAGCGTAAAACGGGATCGAGCGTGCGGCGATTTCTGTGGTCAGCCGGTCGAGCCAGTCTTTCGAAACGAGGTCGAGAAATGCCGATGTGGTGACCAGGTCAATCGCGCCATCAAGCGTGGCCTCGAGGTCGCGATTGAGATCGAGCGGAATGGCTGTGACTTTGACATTGTTGGCGAGTGTCATCGCGTTCGCCCGGCCAAGGAGGCCAAGATCATTGTCGGCAAGCCGCCAGGTTTGTCGCGACGGAAGGTGCGCCGTCAGTGCGCGCACCGTTGCGCCGGTACCGCAGGCGAGATCGACAATATGGACCGACGGCAGCGCGGCGACCGAAGCCGCGACCGCCTCAATGACTTCGCGGCTGCGCGCACGCAGGTCGTAAGGCTCGCGCAGCGTAAGCCACACGGCGGAGAAGCCGCTCACGTGAGCGTCTCCAGCGCGCGTGCCACGATTTTTGCGGAATCCTGCCAGGTCGGGAGTTTGGCTGCGGCCGCCCGTGCGGCGGCGGCGAGGCGTTTTCGCTCGTCGGAATTGGCTATGAGCCGGCGCAATGCCACGGCGAACGCGGGCACATCGTCGGGTTCAACCAGAATGCCGGCATTGGCCGGCACCGTGTCGGGGATCGCCCCCGCTCTTGTGCCGACAACCGGTAGCCCGTGCGCGATCGCCTCACTGTAGGCCATGCCGTAGCCCTCGAACCGCGAGGCGAGGGCGAATATGTCGGCCTCAGCGTAGAGTTCGGCAATTCGTTGCGCGGATACCGCGCCAAGCACCGTCACACGCTCGCCAAGCCTGAGCCGGGCGATGTCGCTATCAAGCTGCGCGGCGGCTTTTGCGTCGCGGCCCCGGTCGCCGGCGATGGTGAGGTGCCACGGCAGATCGGACAATGTTGCAAGCGCGGCAACAAGAACATCGAAGCCTTTGCGCGGCACCACGGCCCCGACCGAGAGGATATGCACGCCGCCATCGCGATTTCCGGGTGCCGATGCCACGATATCGTTTCCCGGCCTTGCGACGGTGATCTTGTCCTCCGGAACGGAATAATCTCCGACCAGTCGCTGTGCCGTCGCATCGCTTGTCACGACCACATGTTTGGCGGCCGCCAGGGCTGCCTTTTCGCTGGCGCGCAGGATGTTGGCTTGCGCTTCGGTAAGTCCGGTCTCCAACGCAAGCGGATGATGCACTAGACCCACCAGCACGTGGTTCGCGCGCAGGCGGCGCGCCGCTTCGGGCAGGGCGCCGAGCGCGAGTCCGTCGGCGATGATGGGACAGCCTTCGGGCACCATCAGCAGCCGTGCTTCGGCGGTGGTGCGGGTCTCCTTGGCGGGCCAGGGGAAATTCTCGCCGAGATTGATGCGCTCGATGGTCCAGCCGAGGGCCTCGAGCTCGGCGATGATTCGCCGGTCGTAGGCGTAGCCGCCGGTGGGCGCGGAAAGATCGCCAGGCACTGCAAAGGCAAGCCGCTTTACCACAAGTTCGCCTCGTAAGAAGCCCACGCGACGTGAGATTCGCCGAGCGTGACGCGGATCGCTTTCAGTTCGCGGCCGGGGCGGCCGAGCTTGTCTGCGCGTGCGGCCTTCGCAAGCTGGTCGTAAATGTGTTTGGTCAGAAACTCGGTCGTCGTGTTGACACCTTTGAACTCGCTCAGATCATCGAGATTGCGATAGTTCAGCGGGGCGAGGGTCGCTTTAAGCGCTTCGTGCGCGCGGCCGATATCGATGACAACTCCGTTCGAATCGAGACTCTCGGAAAAGAAGGCCGCGTCGACAACAAATGTTGCCCCATGCAAGGCCTGCGCCGGCCCGAACATGGCCCCGCGGAACGAGTGAGCAATCATGATGTGGTCGCGGACTTCGACGGAAAACAAAGGGCCCCCCTAGTCGTAAGAAATGAGTTGAGCGACGACATTGCTCTTCGGATCCAGCAATGCAGGCAGACGAGACGGCAAGTCGCGGAACCGCACCGCCGGGGCGAGAAGCGCGTCGAGGCGCGCATCGCCAAGCAAATTGAGCGCGGCGCGGAGCCGCTGGCCATGGGTCCAGCGAGGCCGATGCGACGTCGCGATCTTGCCGACTTGACTTGATATCAGGCGCAGACGCCGGCTGTGGAAGCTGCCGCCCAGCGACGCAGCGACCGGCTGCTCGCCGTACCAGCTTAATTCAAGGACCGTCGCTTCCTCGCCGGCGAGTGCGATGGCCGCATCGAGACCGGCGGCGGTGCCGCTCGCGTGAAAGACGACGTCGCAATCGCCCTTTGCGGAATCAGGCGTGGCAAAGCCGACATCGAGCCGCTGCGCCAATTGCGCGCGAGCGCTGTTGGTGTCGACGAGTGTTACGTCCGCGCCCGGAAAGTGCCCGCAAAGGAACGCGACCATCGCGCCGACCGCGCCGGCTCCCACGACCGCGATCCGGTCCGCCGGTCCGGGCGCCGCATCCCATATGGCGTTGAGCGCCGTTTCCATGTTCGCCGCCAGAACGGCGCGCTGCGGCGCGACCGCCTCGGGCAGTGGCACGACGGCGTCCTGCGGAATATTGAAATAGGTTTGATGGGGATGCAGGGCGAAGATTTTGCGGCCGACCAATTCGGCGGGGCCACCGTCGATCTCGCCAACCGTTGCGTAGCCGTATTTCACCGGGAACGGAAAATCGCCCGCCATGAACGGCGCGCGCATGCGCTCGAACTCGCTACGTGGGACTTTTCCGCCCAGCACGAGAGCCTCGGTGCCTCTGCTGAGCGCGCCGAACAGCGCGCGGACCCGCACCTCGTGCGGCCGCGGCGGCTGTAGCGTTTCCTGCCGGATCTCCGCTTTCCCGCGGGCCGTATACCAGAGCGCTTGGGCAGCCTTGGTAGCGCCGTCCTTCGTCACTATCGTTGAACCCTAGGGTTGGACTATTGAGAACGTTCCTGTGTTATATCATCAAGTTCGCACGGCCCGTCGGGGAATAGAAGTCGTTAACCGCGTGTCAGAACGTTCGCTTCCGCAATCGATGAAAATTCATGACGCCGGGCGTGAAATGGCCTGGCGCCGCGCGCTGTTCGCCGTGCTTTTCGCCGCCGCCATGGTGGGATCGCTGGCGCTTGCGGCCTTCGCGCTCTCGCCTGGCGGATTGGACACGGTCGACATCGTCCTGCTCGTGCTGTTCGCGATCACGCTGCCATGGATGATAGCGGGCCTGTGGAACGCCGTGATCGGATTCCTGATCATGCGCTTCTCGCCCAATCCGACTGCGGCCGTCGTGCCGGAGGCCGCGTTAATTCGCGGCGACGAGCCGATCGCCGCGTCAACTGCCATTGTCTTGTGCATCCGAAATGAGGCGCCGGAACGCATCGTCCGCAACCTGGAGCCGATGCTGGCGGGGCTGGAGGCTTCCGGATTTGCTCATCGCTTCCACCTGTATGTGCTGAGCGACACCAACGATCCGTCGGTTGCGAAGGCGGAAGAAGCTCGCATCGGCGAGCTCGTCGCGCGCTGGAAAGATCGCGTCGAAGCGACCTACCGGCGGCGCACGGTGAATACGGGATACAAGGCCGGCAACATTCGCGATTTTTGCGACCGGTGGGGCGGCGATCACGAGCTCGCGGTCACGCTGGATGCCGACAGCTTCATGACCGCGGACGCGATCCTGCGCCTGGTCCGCCTGATGCAGGCCAATCCCCGGCTCGGAATTCTGCAGGGACTGGTTGTCGGCTTGCCATCGACAAGCGCCTTCGCCCGTATCTTCCAGTTTGGGATGCGGCTCGGCATGCGCTCCTACACGATCGGAAGCGCATGGTGGCAGGGAGACTGCGGTCCTTACTGGGGCCACAACGCAGCGCTGCGGCTGAAGCCGTTCATCGAGCACTGCGTCTTGCCAGTTCTGTCGACGGATGGAACGCAGGATCGTCATATCCTCAGTCACGACCAGGT
>DASSSM010000088.1:0-2491 GCA_035708425.1 Pseudolabrys sp. | reverse complement strand
ACGTGATGGCCCACTTCGTGCGCGATCACATAGGCTTCCGCAAATTCGCAGGCCTTGCCGCTGCAGCCGCGAAAACGAACCTGCATGTCGCGGAAGAAAGAGGTATCGAGATAGATGCGCCGGTCGTTTGGGCAATAGAACGGGCCCATTGCCGATTGTGCGAAACCGCAGCCGCCCTGGATTGCTCCTGAGTACAGCCGCAATCGTGGCACACGATACTGCTGCCCTCCACTTTTGAAGATTTCGGTCCAAGTATCCTCTGTATTGCCGAGGACCGCAGCAACGAAGTCGCCCAACTTGTCCTTTGGCATACCTGTCTGCCGCGGCTGGCTGGGCTCGTAGGGCTGCTGGTAGTGCCTGCCGCTGTTCACCATCTCGGCGCCGCCGATGAGGATGCTCGGATCGATGCCGAGCGCCCAGCCGATCAGGCCGAGCACGACGATTGTTCCGATGCCGAGGCCGCCGCCCCCAACAGGAATACCGATGCCGCCGCCACCACCAAAACCGCCATCGTCACCTCGGCTGTCTTCAACGTTGTCGCTGCGGCGGAAATCGTCCCAACGCATCGTGAATTCCTCCAAGCCTTTACCTAATCATCGCCGAACTGCGCGCACGCGTCCAACACCTGCTCGGTATCCGCGTAAGCCCAGATTAAATAGGCAGAATTTGCCCAGTTGCGAGCCTCGGCCATAAACCGGTTTTTTACTTTGGGCGCCCAAGATGCAGGTCTGTCGGTTGTAGGTCCCGCGTCGCCGACCGCGTCACCTGAGTCAGAGTCCTGAGTCATGGTTGTGTCGCGTCGCGGGGCGCCCAAACGGGCGCCCCGTGGAGTATCAGAGAGTCTGCAACCGCATCGCATTCTTGCCGGCGATTGCATCTCCGGAATGGCGAAACTCCCGGCGGCTTCCGTCGATCTCGTCTTCGCCGACCCTCCTTACAATCTCCAGCTCGCGAGCGATCTCAAGCGCCCGGACGATTCGCGCGTCGACGCCGTCGATGACGACTGGGACAAGTTCGCAAGTTTCTCCGCCTACGACGAATTCACGAAAGCCTGGCTCACCGCGTGCCGGCGCGTAATGAAACCGGCGGCAACAATCTGGGTCATCGGTTCCTATCACAACATTTTCCGCGTCGGAACGATCATGCAGGATCTCGGCTTCTGGATCCTCAACGACGTAATCTGGCGGAAGTCAAATCCGATGCCGAATTTCCGCGGCCGGCGTTTCACCAACGCGCACGAGACGCTGATCTGGGCCTCGCGCGATGCCGATGCGCGCGGCTACACGTTCAATTACGAAGTGCTCAAGGCCGGCAACGAAGATATCCAGGTGAGATCAGACTGGACCTTGCCGCTTTGCACCGGGGAAGAGCGCCTCAAGGGACGCAACGGCAAGAAACTGCATCCGACACAGAAGCCGGAAGCGCTGCTCGCGCGCGTGCTCCTGTCGAGCACGCGACCGGACGACCTGGTGCTCGACCCTTTCTGTGGTACCGGCACGACCGGAGCCGTCGCCAAACGTCTCGGACGGCGTTTCATCGGCTGCGAGCAGGATCCCAAATATGCGAAGGCGGCCGAGCAGCGCATCGGCCGCGTCAAGCCGCTGGAAGCGCCGACAATCGCGCCGTTCGTGACTGCGCGCGAAGCTCCGCGCGTGCCGTTCTCTGCGTTGATCGAGCGCGGCCTCGTTACGCCCGGCGCGCGGCTGGTGGATGCCAAGAAGCGCCATAAGGCGCTGGTGCGCGCCGATGGCGCAGTATCGCTCGACGGCACGGTGGGCTCCATTCATCGCATCGGCGCGCTGGCGCAGGGCCTTGAAGCCTGCAACGGCTGGACCTTCTGGCACGTGGAAACGCCGAAAGGCCTCACGCCGATCGATGCCTTCCGCGCCGTTATCCGCTCCGAGATGGCCGAGGCCGCCGAGTAACTCGGCTCAAGCGGCAATCACATCGACAAGAAGCTCGAGCGAACGCTTCGCGAAAGCATCCATATTCGCCAACCTGTCGGCGTTGCCGGTGCGCAGCGTGATCGCGCGCTCTGTCGGGCCGGCCACAGCCATGCAGGTATGCCCGGCAGGATCGCCGTAGCGGTTACCGGACGGACCGGCGGCGCCGGTTTCGCCGAAACCCCAGGTGGCACTATGGCGCTCGCGCACCAGCCGCGCGATAAGCAGCGAATAGTCCTCGGTCGCAGGGCGGAGGCCCTTCATTTCTGCGCCACCGATGCCGAGCAGCGCGGCGCGCGAAGACTTCGTGTAGACCACCGCGCCACCGAGAAAGTAGGCAGAGGCGCCAGGCACAGCGAGCAGGGCCGCGGCGACGAGCCCTCCGGTCGAGGATTCCGCAATTGCGATCGTCTGCTTACGCGTGATCAGACTCGCGGCGATTCTTTCCGCGAGCGGCAACAGCGCTTTCACAGATCGCCTCGTCCAATCTGGCTGAGCACGCGAAACACACCCACCTCCGCGCCAGGAAGTCGCCCTGATAGCCGCTC
>DASSSM010000087.1:0-5761 GCA_035708425.1 Pseudolabrys sp. | reverse complement strand
AAAGCCGAGCTCGAATGGTGGTACCAGTTCTATTTCGCAACCGAGCGCGGGCGCCTGGGCTACGACAAATACCGGCGGGACTTCTCAAAACTCATTTGGCAAACCGCCTCGCCGAAGTGGCAGTTCGACGATGCAACGTTCGATCGCAGCGCAGCGGCGTTCGACAATCCCGATCACGTCGCCATTGTGCTGCACAACTATCGATGGCGGCTCGGCTTGGCGGATGGCGAAGCGAAATATGCCGATCTGGAAAAACGCCTCGCTACATTCCCAGTCATCACCGTTCCGACCATCACGCTTGAAGGCGATGCGAACGGCGCACCGCATCCGGATCCGAGCGTCTATGCAAAGAAATTCTCAGGCAGGTACGAGCATCGTACCATTGCCGGAGGGATCGGTCACAACCTGCCGCAGGAAGCTCCACAGGCCTTTGCCCAGGCTGTGCTCGACGTCGCCAAGTTCTGAATAGGGAGAGCGTCATGGCCTTTGCTATCAAAGTAAATGGAAACACGCACAGCATTGACGTTGACGGTGACACGCCACTCCTCTGGGTACTGCGCGACGTGCTCGGCATGACCGGAACGAAATTCGGATGCGGGATGGCGCTTTGCGGAGCCTGCACCGTGCATGTCAACGGCGAGCCGACTCGTTCCTGCATCACTCCAATCGACAGTATCGGCGACTCCAAGATTACGACGATCGAGGCGATCGGCAGCACAGCCGCAGGTGCCAAGATCCAGAAGGCCTGGCTCGATCGCGAGGTGGTTCAGTGCGGTTACTGTCAGTCGGGTCAGATCATGTCGGCGGCCGCCCTCCTCGCGAGCAAGCCGCACCCGACCGATGCGGACATTAATGATGCAATGTCCGGCAACATCTGTCGTTGCGGAACCTATGTGCGTATTCGCGAAGCGATCAAGCTGGCTGCGTCGAGCTGAAAGGGAGCTATGCCATGATCATTGACCAAGGCGCGCCCCGCACCGCCGGCCGCGGCGAAGTGACACTAGCAAATGGTCTTTCCCGGCGTGGTTTTTTGCAGGCCGGGGCGGCCGCAGGTGGCGGGCTGATGTTGAGCCTTAGCCTGCCATTTGGAAACATCGAGACCGATGCGACCGATTCGTTCACGCCGAATGCGTTCATCCGCATCGAAGGTGACGGACAGATCATCCTGATCATGCCTTACGTCGAGATGGGCCAAGGCACCTATACCTCCATCCCGATGCTGATCGCCGAGGAGCTGGAAGTAGATTTAAAACAGATTCGACTCGAACATGCTCCGCCCAACGAAAAATTTTATATCAATCCCTTGCTTGGAGAGCAGGCAACCGGCAACTCGAATGCGATGCGCGGAGCGTGGCAGCCGCTTCGTCAAGCCGGCGCAACTGCCAAAGCTATGCTGGTGGCGGCAGCGGCAAAAAAATGGGATGTCGACCCCACGTCATGCCGTGCGCAAAACGGAGAAATATCGCACCCGGCGACAGGAAGAAGCATCAAATACGGCGCTTTGGCCGCAGACGCTGCCCGAATGTCCGTCCCCAAAGACGTGGCGCTCAAGCGGCCGCAGGATTTTGCGTTGATTGGCAGACCGCTTAAGCGTCTCGACACCCCGGCGAAGGTCGATGGGACTGCAGTTTTTGGCATCGACGTTCGGCCGCCCGGCGTAAAGATCGCGACGCTTGCACAGTCGCCGGTATTCGGCGGTCGTGTAAAGCGCGTAGACGATACGGCCGCAAAGGCCGTGAATGGCGTGCGCCAGATTGTGCGGCTCGAAGACGCTGTCGCCGTTGTTGCGGATCATATGGGTGCTGCAAAAAAAGGACTGGCGGCGCTGGTTGTCGAATGGGATGACGGCCCGAACGCAAAGCTCAACACCGGCGACATCGCGAGCGTGCTCGAAAAAGCGACACTTACTCCGGGGGCGGTTGCGCAAAACATCGGCGACGTCGAGAGAGCCATGGCGGGTGCGCAGACCAAGGTTGAAGCGACCTACCAGGTCCCGTTCCTGGCGCATGCCGCAATGGAGCCGATGAACTGCACGGCCCATGTCCGTACAGATGGCTGCGAAGTGTGGGTCGGCAGTCAGGCCATCGCACGTGCCCAAAAGGCCGCGGCGAAGACCGCGGGCCTACCGCTGGATAAGGTCGTCGTCCACAATCATCTCCTCGGTGGCGGCTTCGGTCGTCGTCTGGAGGTCGACGGTGTAATTCGCGCTGTCGAAATTGCCAGACATGCCGATGGTCCCGTCAAAGTCGTGTGGACGCGCGAGGAGGATATCCAGCACGACATGTACCGGCCGTATTGGTTTGATCGGATCTCCGGTGGTCTCGATGAAAAGGGGAAACCGGTCGCCTGGGTCAACCGCTATGCGGGCTCTTCAGTCCTCGCGCGGTATCTGCCGCCGACCTTCAAGGACGGCCTCGATCCGGACTCGATCGAAGGCGCGATCAATCTGGCCTACGACTTGCCAAACTTCCACGTCGAATTTGTGCGCACGGAACCTCCGGGCATTCCGACCGCGTTCTGGCGCAGCGTCGGGCCGTCGCACAATGTTTTCGTGACGGAAAGCTTCATGGACGAGCTGGCGGCCGCCGCCAAGCAGGATCCGGTCGCCTATCGGAGAGCGCTCCTCGACAAGTCGCCCCGCGCCAAAACTGTTCTTGAGCTTGCCGCTCAAAAGGCGGGCTGGTCCCATCCGTTGCCTGAAAGGATGGGTCGTGGAGTTTCCCTGCAGAACGTCTTCGGGACGTATATGGCGCATGTGGCTGAAGTAGAAGTGGCCAAGAGTGGTGAGGTTCGCGTCCAGCGCGTCGTGTGCGCGGTGGACTGCGGCATCGCCGTCAATCCCGACACCATACGTGCGCAAATTCAGAGCGGAATCATCTTCGGCATTACAGCCGCGCTCTACGGTGAGATCACGCTTAAAAAAGGCCGCGTCGTGCAAACCAACTTCGACAGCTATCAGATGCTTCGTATAGACGAGGCACCAGCCATCGAAGTTTATATTGTCGCAAGTTCAGAGCCGCCGGGCGGAATGGGTGAAACGGGGACGTCGGCAATCGTGCCCGCGATCGCCAACGCAATCTTCGCCGCAACCGGCAAGCGCCTGCGCAAGATGCCGATCGATGTAGCAGCCTTGAAACAGTAGCAGGCATCTTTGATGCTAGAACCGCCGAAATACGGCAGTTCTGCACTGAACCCCGACACCAGCGACGCGGCACGCATCGAAATTTGTGGCACCGAAACATTACCGGAGGGACCGGGCGCAACCTGCCGCAGGAAGCTCCGCAGGGGCCAGAAGCGGAGTTTCGGTTAGCGGCGGTATCCGTAAAGCGTGTAGTTCGGACATACCACCACATCAAAACCGGTTGGTGTTCCGCCCGGCGTGTAGCCCATCTCGGGATGGCAGCCGCGTGGAACGGGCATGCAGCCGACGACGGTGCATGCGATCTGTGGCTGTGCAGCGGTGGCAGTCTTCGGGTGACGTTTGTGGTGTTTAGGCGCCGCGCTGGCCGGCACCAACGCGAGTGCAAGCACAACGGCCGTAACAACGGGTACGATTGTTTTCATCGCGATCCTTCGTGCCAAAGCCCCATCCGCCCGATCGGTTCAATGCATACTGCTGATTTCCGCTTTGGGTCAAAAGCAGACGTCCGCAGCCATGTCGGACTTGCTCCCGGCAGCGGACATGTGCGGCGCACCGACAAATGTCAGCTAAGGGCCAAAAGTGGACATCCTGAGGTGTCATTGTAAGCGAATGGCGCTTTGCCGAGCGCCCAAGAAAGGCCTGTTGAAGGAACTCTTTTCTTTCGCGTGACCCACGAAACGCTTATCGAGCGCCAAGACTCGGAAGTCGAAATGGTTGACGTACATCAAACTTGCGGTTGTACAATGTATTAAATTTCGTGATCTGGTTTGATGGGAGTGCGCGTTATGGCGAAGAAGATCTTCAAAATTCTCGCGACAAGCCTTGCGCTCAGCGCCATCACATTTCTGGGAACTGAACTTGCCACGGCGCGCGGTGGCGGCGGAGGGCATTTCAGTGGCGGCCACGGCGGCGGCGGTGGTGCGCACTTCAGCGGAGCAGGAGCCCGGTTCAGTGGCGGCCAGGGCCGCGGCGGTGCGCACTTCGGTGGCGGAGGCGCCCGGTTTAGTGGCGCACAATTTCGTGGCGTCAGCGGCGGCGCGGCTCGAATTAGTGGCGCGCATTTTCGCAGTTTCAACGGCGCCCGCGTCAGCGGCGCGCGCGGTCTAGCCCACCTTAATCGCACGCATGTTCGCGGCCTAAACAGCGCACATTTGGTATCGTCCCGCTTCGCGCGCATGAATGGTGCACATATCCGTGGCCTCAGCGCGGCGCACGGCTCTCACGTTGCCTGGAACCATTGGGGCAATCACGCGTGGCGGACCGGCTGGAATGGCGGTTGGGGTGGCTGGAATGGCGGCTGGGGTTTCTGGCGCGGACCGGTTTTCTGGCCGTTCTTCTACGGGGACCTTTTTGCTTTCGCGTTCTGGCCCTGGGGCTACTACGATCCATTCTGGGCGTACGGAGATGTTTTCATCTGGGACGCCATGTTCTGGCCAGGACCGATATACACGTATGGCCCCGGCTCCTTTGATGTTTATGCCTATGGCGGTCCCGCGCGGGCGCGCAGCGTGCGGTCGCGCAATAATGATCGCGACGTCACCGGTTCTACGAACAGCAGCGACCTGGCACAGAATTGCGGCGGGCTGGCCCCGGGTGTGACCGACCTCCCGATCGATTCCATTGAACGGGCGGTTCGGCCGACGGATGAGCAGCGCGCGGCGCTCGCCGCCCTGAAAGCCGCTTCGTCGCAGGCCAGTGATGCTCTCAAGTCATCCTGTTCGAACGAGGCCTTGCTTACGCCGTTGGGTCGGCTCGACACCGTTCAAAAGCGACTCGACGGGATGACCCAGGCGTTGACGATCGTTCGTGCGCCGCTCGACAACTTCTATAATTCGCTGAGCGAAGAGCAGAGGCAGCGGTTTGCGGCCCTGGGCTCGAACGTCCGCACAAGCCGCTACCGGACCACCGGCAATGATCTGGCGGAGCTCTGCAGCAGTCGCGCAGAAGGTTTCGCGCAGCCGCCGGTCGACCGCATCGAGCAGGCGGTGAAGCCGACTCCCGAGCAACGCGACGCCTTCGCGAAATTGCGGATCGCATCGACGGAGGCCTCCAACCAGTTGCGCGCTTCCTGCCCGGGTGAGACGCCGCGATCACCTATGGATCGGTTTGACGCGCTCGCAAAACGGCTCGACGCCATGGCAGCAGCCGTCAAGACGGTGCGCCCTGCGCTTGCAGATTTCTATGGCTCTTTAACCGATGAGCAGAAGGCGCGCTTCAATATGTTGGGACCGCCGCATCAAGCGGCGTCATCCCGCCAGGGACGTGTGCGCTGACGCGGTATAAAGCGGCATAAAGCGGCTATGAATAGCTAAAAACGCGATCAGTAAAGCTTGCCTAGTGCACTAGCGCACGTCTGCTTTGGGCTAATAGCGGACATGCGCGGGCGAAAGACGCCCCCTACGTCTTGCCGAATACGACGCGCGTACCCACCGCCGAGTGGATCACCTTGGCGCCAAGCGCCTGTCGGGCCAAAGCGCATTCTCGCAAAAGGTCATGTCTGCTTTACCCCTGGAAGCGGACATGTGCGGTGCAACTACTGATGTCCGCTATGGGCCAGAAGCGGACACAGGCGCCGCGCACCATCACATCCATCTTGCCGCTGAAAATGGAATAAGTCGG
>DASSSM010000086.1:0-4121 GCA_035708425.1 Pseudolabrys sp. | reverse complement strand
CCCGCCCTTTGTAGCCGCCTTGGCGGGCTTTTTTGCAGCTGCCTTGGCCGGCTTCTTCGCCCTGGTCTTTGCCGGCCTGGCCTCCGTCGCCGGAGCCACTTCGGCTTCCGCCTTTGGCTTTGGCTCGCGCTTGGGCCGCGGCGACGCAGTTTTGGAGGGCTTCGCCCCGCCGGTGAGAATCTCGGTGATGCGGACCACCGAAAATTCATGGCGATAGCCGCGCTTGCGGCGTGAATTCTTGCGGCGGCGCTTCTTGAAAGCGATCACCTTGTCGCCACGCGTGTGCTGGAGCACTTCGCCGGCAACCGTGGCACCCGCGACTGTCGGCGTGCCGAGCTGGGGCGCATCGCCGCCCACGACGAGGACCTCGCCAAACTCGACGATCTCGCCGGGCTGGCCATTGACCTTGTCGACCCGGATGACGTCTTCGGCGGCAACCCGGTACTGTTTTCCGCCGGTCTTGATGACTGCGAACATCTTTCGTCCTCGTGTTCGATCCCGGTGCTCGGACCCGTTCCGGACCGGCTTCTTTCAGTCGGTTTGTTGTTTGTTTTTAAGGGCTTATTGAGCCCTCGAAAAAGCACGCGGACCCAAAGGCCCGCGCGCGCCATGCTTATGGCGGGGAAAAGCGTGTCCTGTCAAGAAAGCGCGCTTCGCCGGGGACCAGCGTTAATTCCAGGGCGGCCTGGCATCGATTGCGCTAGGTTTCGCTCTTGGCCTGCGCGGTGTTGTCGGACCAGGCGCCCGCATCCCCTTCTGCGCCGGACTGCACAAGGCGGTAACCGACACCCAGCTCGGTGACCAGAATCTTCGGGGTGTCCGGATGCGGCTCGATCTTCTGGCGCAGCTTGCGAACGAAGATGCGGAGATAATGAGTATCGTGAACGTGGATCGACCCCCAGACCTCCTTGAGCAGATGCTGGTGGGTGACGACGTTGCCTGCATGCTGCGCAAGCACCTGGAGCAGGCGGTATTCCTTCGGTGTCAGTGTCAGCCGCTTGTCGTTCAGCAGGACCGCGCGGGCGGCAAGATCGATTGTGAGCGGCCCGGCCTTGACGGTGGGCTCGCCGGATACCGCGCGCAATTGTCTCCTGAGCGCGACCCGCACGCGTGCCAGCAGCTCCGCCATTCCGAACGGCTTGACTACATAATCGTCGGCGCCGAGTTCGAGCAGATGCACTTTTTGCGCCTCGGTCGAGCGAACCGACAACACGATAATCGGCACAGTCGACCACGAGCGGATCCGCTCGACCACCTCAGCGCCGTCCATATCCGGCAGACCGAGATCGACGATCACGAGATCAATTGGCCGCAGCGTCGCTGTGCGAATCGCTTCGGCGCCGGTGCCCGCCTCATGGACGACGAATCCATTGAGCTCGAATCCCGTTCGCAGGAACCGGCGAATTTGGATCTCGTCGTCGACAACGAGAACGATGGGGGCGGGCTCACTCATCGGCACCACCTTCCAGTTGAGGCAGGGCGGCTTGCGACACCGGCAGGTCGATCGAAACGGTGGTACCCAAACCGGGACCCTCGCTGATGGCGCTGACTTTGCCGTCGTTGGCGCCGACGAACGCGCTCGCGATCCAAAGGCCCAGACCGGAGCCGCTCGTGGTCGCGGCGTGCCGCTCACCGCGCGCGAAACGGTCCCAGATTTTTGCAGCTTCAGTAGTCGTCAATCCGGCGCCTTTATCGGTGACTTCGATCTTCAGGCGACCGTCCTGCGTTCGCACCGCAACTCTTATTTGCGACCCGGATTCTGAATATTTCACGGCATTGTCGAAAATCTGTACCAGCGCCTGCTGAATGAGAATGGGATCGACATGAATCAGCGGCAGATCCGGCGGGACGTCTACAACGATGCGTCGATCCGCAAGACGGTGGCGGCAACGCTCAACGGCCGAGTTGATGATGTCGCCGGGGTCCGCCCACTCGACATGCGGTTTGATCCCGTCGCTGCTGATGCGCGTGGCGTCCAGCAGGTTCTGGATGTCGTTGTTGAGTCGTTCTGCTTCGTCGCGCACGTCATGTACGAGGGCCGTCAGTTTCTTTTCCTGGCGCAGCGCAGGCGCCGCACTCAGCACTGTGGCTGCGCCGAGGATCGAGGCGAGTGGCGTGCGCAACTCGTGGCTGACCGACCCGATGAGGGCTTCGCGCAGCTGGTCTGTCTGCGAGCGCATGCGCGCTTCGCTGATGGCGTGAGCGACGCCGAGGCGCTCCAGTGTCGCGGTGGCATCGGCCAGCACCGCGTCGACACGGATCCGTAATTCATCCAGGCGCTCTTTTGATTCCTGGCCGAGATTGATCGCGATCACGCCGAACTCGAGGCTCTTCGGCGATACCGCGCGGACGAGCCAGATTTCGCCGCTTTCGGCGGTGACGATCGCGCCGCCGACAGCGTCATGGCGACCCGATGCGACCTCGACGACCTCTGTTAGAACCCGCTGCGGCACCGTCATGCCGGCGCGCCGGCCGCTGCTGTCGGATGCTTCGCGCGCGCTCGCAAACAGAACCACGTTGCGCTGCATGATGCTGGCGAGATGATCTTCAATGGCCGCATGGATGTCCGACACATCGAAAGCGACGGCGAGCCGGCGGGAAAATGCATAGAGATCGCGCAAATCGATTTCCCGCTGCCGGGCCATTTCCAGCTGCCGTTTAAGACGATTGGCAAGCTGGCTTACCGCGACGGCAACGAAGACGAACAGGATCAGGTCGATAACTTCCTGCGGTTCCTTGACGCGGAAACTGTACGCCGGCGGATAAAAGAAATAGGCCGAGGCGAAGACGCCGCAAACCGCGGCAACAAGCGCCGGCACGATCCCCCAGCGCGTCGCCGCGATCACGACCGGAATCAGGTAAACGATGGAACCGTGCGCAAGCCCGGTCTCCCACACGAGCAGAAATAATAGGGCCGTAAGAACCGCGACCAGACCGAGCGTAATGAGTACACCGGGCAGTTGCTTCCGGATGCGGTCGAATGCCGGGGAGTTGTCTATTGCCATGCTGACGATGCTGTGGGTCGCCGACGACAACCAATATACGCCCTGCGACCCTTGTCTGTCTTGGCGCGCTTCGGTACATAGCGCCGTCCATTCCGGGCCAGCTAATGGCCGGTTTTGGGCTCCGGAGAGGTGGCTAAGTGGTTGAAAGCACCGCACTCGAAATTGCGGTTGTTTGCGTTTTGGCCTGTTACGGGCCGTTCTGCGCAGGCTTGTTTTCTACCGGTTGACCGTCCCCGCGAGCAACCTAGAGCCGCGGTACAACCTTGAGCCGACCACGACCATCGATGCGGTAATCTCACGCGACGGTAAGCGCGAACTCGCGCGAATGCGATGGGGCTTGTGTCCGTCTTGGTTGAAAAAGACGCTCAAGGAAGTACGCGAGCCGAGAAGCGGGGTGCTTAACGCGGGGGCGAGCATCACGATCGCAATTCGAGGAGATGGGGCTAAGCTTGAACGAAAGTAGCTCTGTTCGGCAGTCTCAGGTTCACAACAGGAAATCGTTTGATGTCATTTGGAAGAGCCCGGCCAGGTGGATCTCGAAGTCGGCTACCCTGTCGCCGTTCGCGTCACCGCTGATCACAGTCGCGTCATTTGCTGTCCCGACCTGATCGATGCTCTGGTAGTGCAGATCGCCCGCCCTGCCGCTGAAATCCTGCGTACTGATGAACCTGAACGCCTGATTGCCGGCGCGGTTAGCATTGGCGTCTATGCCGGTGAGATCGATCACGTCCGACCCCTGTTGGAAGTCGGCGATGACGTCGTGGTTGGCGTTCCCAACCGGCGTCTCATTCAGCGCGTTGAAGTCGAACGTGTCCGCGCCTGGACCACCCGTCAGGACATCCTGGCCAAGCCCGCCGGTCAGCCGATCATTGCCGGCGCCGCCGTTCAGCGCGTTGTTGCCGGAATTGCCGGTGAGCACATCGGCGAAGCCCGAGCCGATGATGTTCTCGAAGTTGGTAAAGGTATCGCCTTGGGCGTCGCCGCCGCTTGCGAGGCCGGTCGCGAGACTGACGGTGACGCCCGCTGGGGATGCCGAATAGGACGCAGTGTCGTTGCCGGCGTCGCCGTTGAGGGCGTCGTTGCCGCCGAGGCCCTGAAGCACATCGTCGCCGTCCA
>DASSSM010000085.1:0-5004 GCA_035708425.1 Pseudolabrys sp. | reverse complement strand
CGCCTATAACAATGCGGCAAGGCTGTTCTGCCTCTGATTTGTCGTCCCGGGCGACCGAGCGCTAGCGGGGGAGGCCCGGGACCCATACTCCGCAGTTTTTCCGATGGCACACGGCGTATGAATCCCGCTTTCGCGGGGACGACGGCGAATGTCACTTCGCGTCGATGACCCGCACCGGCTTGCCGTCGAGCCAGGCGCGGATGTCCTCAACGATGTCGGGAAAATATTTCCGGTAATTTTGCTCGCTTACATAGCCAAGGTGCGGCGTGATGACGAGATTGTCCATTTTGCGAAACGGATGATCGAGCGGCAGGGGCTCGATATCGAAAACGTCGAGTCCGGCACCGGCAATGGACTTCGACTGCAGCACGGCGATCAGCGCTTTCTCATCGACGATCGGACCGCGCGACGTGTTGATGAGATAGGCCGACTTCTTCATCAGGCCCAGCTCTTTTGCGCCGACCAGGCCGCGCGAGCGGTCGCCCAGCACAAGGTGGATGGTGACGAAGTCTGCGTTGCGGAAAAGGTCGTCCCTGGAAACGTAGTCCGCGCCGGCGGCCTTGGCTTTCTCTTCGGTCAGGTTCTGGCTCCAGGCGATGGTCTTCATGCCGAAGGCCTTGCCGACCGCGGCCGAACGCTGGCCAAGCTTGCCAAGACCGAGGATACCGAGCGTGAGGCCTTCGAGGTCGCGTCCGATTGTCGTCTGCCACGGCGCGCCGGCTTTCAGTCGTGCGTTCTCGAAACCGATGCGGCGCGTAAGCTCCAGCATCAGGCCGAAGGCGATGCCGGTGGTCGGGCTGCCGACCGCGCCGGTTCCGCAGACTGTGATCCCGTGCTCGGCGCAGGCCTTGATGTCGAATGAATTGTTCCGGGCCCCGGTCGTGATCAGCAGCTTCAGAGCGGGCAGCGCTTCGATAACCGTACGCGGGAAGGGGGTTCGCTCGCGCATGCCGACCACGACGGCATAGCCCTGCAGTGCCTTGATCGCCTCGTCCTGGCTGCCGAACGGCTTGTTGAAGACCGTGATCTCTACATCCTTGGCGATCGGCGACCAGTCGGCAAAACCCATCGCAACGTTCTGGTAATCATCCAGAATTGCAGCCCGAACCATACCCCTGAAACTCCCTGCATGCGCGCCCCTGCGAGGCGCGCCAATTTAGGGCGGGTAAACCGAAAAGATAGGGGGTTCAGGCGGATGGGTGGCCGTGCTTGGCGCGCCAGGCAGGCCCGGGACCGCGCATATAGTGCAATTCCGGCCGGTAGGGACGGACTGCGTCGCGGGTCAGCTCGCGCCAGAAACCCGCAAAGATGCTGCTAACCGCCGCAAAAGGACGGGGGAGTAACGAAATCGCGGAACCCGAGATGGCCAAAATAGCGCGACCCATGATCCAGCTCCCACACTGACAAGGCGGACAATCCGGTCCTCTTGTCCCTTGGTCGCCGGGTCCGGCGCCGAGGTTCATGTGCAGGCATCATGAGACCGAAGCGGTTAAGAACAGGTACCTGAAAGCTGGACCTGTACTCAATCTGCAATCAGCCTTTCCAGAGGTTTACCTCGACCGCACAGGCAGGTGAGGGCGCGGCACGCTTGCTCTTTCGCGGTTCCGCCGTTACATCAGCCCCGCATTTTCCCGACAAAGCGTGCGGTGGCGTGTGAGCGCGCCCGGGTGGAATCGGGCCGCAGCGGAAAGGTTCCAGGAATTCAATGAACGGCCGTCAATTCATCTACCATATGCAGGGTCTGACCAAGACCTACCCGCCGTCGAAGAAGGTCTTGGACAACATCCATCTGTCGTTCTACCCCGATGCGAAGATCGGCGTGCTGGGCGTCAACGGTTCCGGCAAGTCTACGCTGCTGCGCATCATGGCCGGCATCGACAAGGATTTCACCGGCGAGGGCTGGGTCGCTGAAGGCGCGCGCGTCGGCTACCTCGAGCAGGAGCCGCAGCTCGATCCCAAGATGACCGTGCGAGAGAATGTCATGCAGGGGGTTGCCGCCAAAAAGGCGCTGCTCGACCGGTACAACGAACTCGCATCGAACTACTCGGACGAGACCGCCGACGAGATGGCGAAGCTGCAGGACGAGATCGATTCCAAGAACTTGTGGGACCTCGACAGCCAGGTCGACCTGGCCATGGATGCCCTGCGTTGCCCGCCGGACGATGCCGACGTGACCAAGCTCTCCGGCGGCGAACGCCGCCGCGTAGCGCTTTGCCGGCTGCTGCTCGATCAGCCCGAGCTGCTGCTGCTGGACGAACCGACCAATCATCTCGACGCCGAGAGCGTGAACTGGCTGGAAGGCCATCTGCGCAACTATCCGGGCGCGATCCTGATCGTTACCCACGACCGCTACTTTCTCGACAATGTCACCGGCTGGATTCTCGAGCTCGATCACGGCCGCGGTATTCCTTACGAAGGCAACTATACTTCCTGGCTTCACCAGAAGCAGAAGCGGCTCGAGCAGGAAAGCCGCGAGGATGAGGCGCGCCAGCGCACCCTCCAGCGCGAGAGCGAGTGGATTTCGTCGTCACCGAAAGCGCGGCAGGCCAAATCCAAGGCGCGCTACCAGCGTTATGAAGAACTGCTCAAGATCGCCAATGCAAAGCAAAACACGGTCGCACAAATCACCATTCCCGTCGCCGAACGTCTTGGTCAGAACGTTGTCGATTTCGACCACCTGACCAAGGGCTTTGGCGACAATCTCCTGATCGATGATCTGACGTTCAAGTTGCCACCCGGTGGCATCGTCGGTGTGATTGGCCCGAACGGCGCGGGTAAGACTACGCTGTTCCGTATGATCACCGGGCAGGAAAAACCTGACAAAGGCACGATCAAGATCGGCGAGTCCGTGCATCTCGGCTACGTCGACCAGTCGCGTGACAGCCTCGACGGCAAGAAGACCGTCTGGGAGGAAATCTCCGAAGGGAACGATATGATCCTTCTCGGCAAGAAGGAAATGAACTCGCGCGCTTACTGCGCCTCGTTCAACTTCAAGGGCGCTGACCAGCAGAAGAAAGTCGGCACGTTGTCGGGCGGCGAGCGCAACCGTGTGCATCTCGCCAAGATGCTGCGGTCGGGCGCCAACCTTTTGCTGCTCGATGAACCGACCAACGACCTCGACGTTGATACGTTGCGCGCACTAGAGGAGGCGCTGGAAGATTTCGCGGGTTGCGCGGTCATCATCAGCCACGATCGCTGGTTCCTCGACCGCATTGCGACGCATATCCTGTCGTTCGAGGGCGACAGCCACGTCGAGTGGTTCGAGGGTAACTTCCAGGACTACGAGCAGGACAAGATGCGACGTTTGGGCACTGACAGCGTCATCCCGCACCGGCTGAAATACAAGAAGTTCTCGCGCTAGGCCGCTTCCGCCTGAAGACCTGAATCTCTAATCTGGCGGAACAGGGAAGCCCCGCCATGAACAAGCCGATCCGCGCGCCGAAAAAACCCTTTGTTCTCGAAGAGGCGACAATCGACGAACTGCATGCCGCGATCAAGGCGGGCGAGATCACCTGCGTCGACGTCGTGCGGCATTTCCTTAAACGTGTGCGTGCCTTTAACGGCACTTCCAATCTGCTGGTCACGAAGGACGGCACGCCCGTCCCCGAAGCGCGCGGAACGGTGCGCGGGGGCGCACCGCTGAAATTTCCCACGCAAACCGTCAAGGCGTCGGAGCTGCTGCCCGATCTCGATAAGTACAAAGGCTCGCCGCTCGAGTTCGGGCGCATGGAGGCGACCGCGTCCGATCCTTCGGTGCAGCAGCAGTTCGGGCTGATCGTCGGCCAGCCGAACGCCGGTCAGGTCAATGCGCTGGCCACGCTTAACATTCGCGGCGAACGCTCGGTGACGTGCCGCGGTGATTTCGACCTGCATCCCTCGAAGGGGCCGTTGCCGAAGGGCGCGCCTCCGGTGTGCGAATATTTCCGGCATTTGCCCGATGCGCTCGAACGTGCGGTGGAGCTTGATGCCGCTTATGGGCGCAATCCCGATCTCGAGAAGATGCCGATGTATGGGGTCGTTTTCTCGTTCAAGGATCCGTTCGACACCAAGGACATGCGTTCGACGGGCGGAGGCGACGCCCATTACGACATCGATTTTCCCGCCCGCGACCACGTTCTTGTGGAGCAGCTGCGCAACAAGGGCGCGATCATTTTCGCCAAGGCAGTGAACACAGAATACAACGGCCGGCCCGACGATCCCGGCGGGCCGCACAAGCCCGACAAGGTTTTAACATCGACCCTTGGCTATCAGCGCAGCACCTGGGCGGGCAATCCGTCCAATCCCTATGACACGACGCGCGCGGCCTCGCTCGGCTCAAGCTCTGGCTCGGGCGTTTCCGTGTCCACCAACATGGTGATGTGCAGCCTGGGCGAGGAAACGCGCGCGTCCTGCCGTGGCCCAGCCAATCACAATTCGGTCGCTCTCATCCTGCCCCACAAGGCATTGCTCGGATTCGACGGCGGCGCGATCGGTGCCGATATCCATGTCGACCGGTCCGGCATTCTCGCGCGCACGATCGGCGATGCGGCCAAGGTGCTCGATGCCCTCAAAGATTCGGCGCATGGCTACTACGATCCGCGCGATCCCTTCACGACGGTGCCGCGCTCATCCGTGCTCGACAGCTACGCGCGTCACACCAGGCCTGCTGACTCGCTGAAGGGCATGCGGGTCGGCGTCATCCGCGAGTCGATGACGGTACGGCCCGGCAACTTGACGGAAGTGCCGATTACAACCGCAGCGGCACAGGAAATAAAGTCCGTCCTCGGCGGCAAGCTTGGCGCGACATTGGTCGAGTCGTCCGACCCGCTCTGGAAGCGCGATCCCGATATGGAGCAAATGGCGGTGGACTACCGCGTCGCGCTTGCGCGGCTGGTGCCGGTCTTCATGCCCGACATCCTCTTCCGGCTGACCGGCGATGGACAGCCGGTATTCAAGGAATTCGCGGCCGCAATCCGACCGACCGAATTCGAGCCGGGAAAAGTTTTTGGCTCCGGCAAGATGAAG
>DASSSM010000084.1:0-7259 GCA_035708425.1 Pseudolabrys sp. | reverse complement strand
CAGCGGCGCCACGCATCGATGCAAGGCCGGATGGCCGCGCCGGCGAGCGCCGCCAGTCATAGCTGCCGCGCCGCGCCACGGCGGCCGAACGGAACGTGGCGATGGTTGCGCTGCCCCCGGTCGTTGCCGCGCGTTGGCCTTCGCGCGTGAGCGCGTCCTTCAGCGCGCGGACAATCAGCCCGCGCACCAGTGCGCCGTCGCGGAAGCGCACTTCCGTTTTGGCCGGATGAACGTTCACGTCTACTTCGCGCGGATCGAGTGACACAAAGAGTGCCAGCACCGGATGACGGTCGCGCGGAAGATAGTCGGCATAGGCCGCGCGCACGGCGCCGAACAGAAGCTTGTCGCGCACCGGCCGCCCGTTGACGAACAGGTATTGTCCGAGCGAATTCGCCCGCGACAGTGTCGGAAGCCCCGCAAAGCCGGTGACCCGAATGCCTTCGCGCTCGGCATCGATAGCAACCGTGTTGGCACGGAAGTCCGCACCGAGCACGTCGCCGAGCCGCGCGAGCTCGTCACCGCCCGCAGCCGCGCCCCAGGTCATCGGCGCCCGCTCCTCGCCGGCAAGCGTGAAGGAAACGTCCGGCCGGCTCATCGCGAGCCGCCGCACCACCTCGCGCACGGCCTCGGCCTCGCTGCGGTCGGTCTTCAGAAATTTCAGCCGTGCGGGGGTGGCATAGAAGAGATCCCGCACCTCGACCGTCGTTCCTTTCCCCAGCGCGGCAGGCTTCACATCCGATTTATCGCCGGCATCGACAGTGATGCTCCAGGCATGCGGCTCATCGGCGTGTCGCGTTGTGATTGTCAGGCGCGCCGCCGCGCCGATCGACGGCAGCGCCTCGCCGCGAAAGCCGAGCGTGCGGATCGACAACAGGTCGTCATCTTTTAGTTTCGACGTTGCGTGCCGCTCAACCGAAAGCGCGAGATCGGAGCGAGGCATGCCTTCGCCATCATCGCTGACGCGGATCAGCCGTCGGCCGCCGCCATCGGTGAGCACGTCGATGCGGCGCGCACCGGCGTCGAGTGCGTTCTCGACGAGCTCCTTCACCACGCTCGCCGGCCGTTCCACCACCTCGCCGGCGGCGATGCGGTTGACGATGGCCTCGGACAACTGACGGACGGGCATTTTATGGGCGCCTGCTCGAATCGCTCGGACTTTACCGGCACATAGCGGCCCCCGGGAGGCATCGCGGTGGAACTGCCCCCGCTATCCCAAGGCCATAGGCCGGTGGTCAGTCCCAGGCCGGGCGGGTCCGGCGCAGGCTCTTGATGCCGGAGCGATGCTTCTTGGCCTCGAGCCGCTCCTTGCGCTGGGCTTTCGGCACTTTCGTCGGCCGGCGCGGCGTCGGCTTCACGGCAGCCTGCCGGATGAGATCGAAGAGCCGCTCGCGCGCGTCCTCGCGATTGCGCTCCTGCGTCCGGTGCTGCTGCGCAATGATGACGATGACGCCTTCCTTGGTGACTCGCTTGCCGGCAAGGCGCATCAGGCGAACCGCCACGTCATTGGGCAGCGACGGCGAGTGGCGTGCGTCGAAGCGAAGCTGAACGGCCGATGACACCTTGTTGACGTTCTGTCCACCCGGCCCCGACGCGCGAACGAAGGATTCCGTGAGCTCGGCTTCATCGATGGAAATCGTGTCGGTGATGCGGATCATGACCTGGTCAATTTAACCGGTCATCGCCGGGCTTGTCCCGGCGATCCCGACCAAGGACGCACAACATCGCCCTCCTAAGCGAGATGGCGGGGACAAGCCCGGCCATGACAAAGAACACTACGATCCAGCAAGATACTTCTTCGCCAGTACCTTACCTTCTTCCACCGCAGGCTGGTCGAACGCATCGATGCCGAGCAGATGCGCGGCAATGATCGTCTCCAGCATGAAATGCATCATCAGCTCGCCCAGACTTTCCTCGTCGAGCCGGTCGATGTGGATCGTCCGCACCGGACAGCCGTTCTTGGCGAGCGTCTCGGCGGTCGCGCGGCCTTCGGCCGCGACCAGATCGCCGATCGTCTTGCCGGAGAAGCCAGGCTCACCGGCGAGCTTGGCAAGCTCGCCATCGATGCGCGGGCCTTGTCCCCCCGCACCGACAGTAACGACGGTGAAAAGCTTGTCGCGCGGCCCGGCAATGAACAGCTGCAGCTGACTGTGCTGATCGACCGGCCCGAGCGCCGCGAGTGGAGTTGTGCCTTTTCCTTCCTTACCCAGACTCTCCGCCCACAGTTGCACGTACCAGTGCGTCAGGCGCTGCAAACGGTCGCAATAGGCCAGCAAGACGCTGATCGATTTGCCCTTGCTCTCCGCGAGCGCAATCGACAATGCAGCACCGAGCGCCGCCGGAACTCGGGCTGCCGGCTTTTTCGCCAGCACCGGCGCAAGCGCGAGACCGGCGCCTTCACGGATTGCGCCGACATCGAGACCGAGCATCGCGGCGGGAAACAGGCCGACATTGGTCAGCGCCGAATAACGGCCGCCAACGCCTGGATCGTGGTCGAGCATGGGCACGCGGAATTTGCCGAGCAGGTCGCGCAGTCCGTTCCTCTTGCCGGATTTTACCGGCTCGCTGATTCCCAGGAAGAGATCCGGGATGCGGGTCTGCAGGCCCGCCTCCTTCAGCGCCGACAGCGCCGCAATCGTCTGCATCAAGGTCTCGGCCGTGCCGCCGGACTTCGAGATCGCCACGAACCGTGTCGTCGCATGCGGCAGCCGCGCAAGCAACTCCGCATAACTGTGCGCATCCAGGTTGTCGATGAAATGCAGGCGCGGCGGTGGCCGCAGCGATCCGACCCCAGGCACCGCGAAGCCCGCCAACTGCGCCAGAGTCTGGCCGCCGAGGCTGGAGCCGCCAGTACCGAGAATCACGATATCGGTCGCGCGATCGGCGAGCTGGCGCGCCACGTCGCGGATCGTTTCCAGATCGCCACGTGTTTCCGGTAGCCGCAATAACGGCAGACCTTTGTCGGCGTGACGCGCACGCAGCCATTCGAGCGCGTCCTCCGCGCGCGTCAGCGCAGCCTTCAGCGCATCCGCTTTGACGCCGTGCGAGCCGACGTTTTCCTCGCGCGCGTTGTCGATGGATTGAAGGACGCCCATGCCGTTATTTGCCTAGAGTCGCGCACTGGGCGCAACGAAAACAACGCGGCGGCTATTCGGTGGTTCCGCTTGAGGTCAGGCCCTTTGGCCTCCCGGCGACCGTTACCAGCATGCCACTGCCGTAAAGGCGGCGCGCCGCTTTCTTTGCGTCCTCTATCGTGACGGCGTCGATCAGGCTGCTGCGGCGCTGGATATAGTCTATGCCGAGGTTGTCGATCTGGATCTGCGTGAGCTGCGCGGCGATCTTCCCTGATGTATCCAGCGTGAGCGCATATGAGCCCTTGAGGAAGGACTTTGCAGCGGCAAGCTCTTCGGCCGTCGGGCCGTTTTCAGCCATGCGCTTGGTTTCCTGCTCAATGACGGCAAGCGCGTCGGCCGTCCGATCGGCGCGCGTGGCGGTGCCGCCCAGAACGACGGCGGCGCTCCGGAACCAGACGAGACTGTTGGATACGCCGTAAGCAAGCCCGCGTTTTTCGCGCACCTCTTTGTAAAGGCGCGAGGAAAAGCTGCCGCCGCCCAGGATATGGTTCACGATATAGGCGGCCATGAATTGAGGATCGCTGCGCGCGATCCCTGGCCCACCGAACGTCACCACGGCCTGCGGGACATCGACGTCGATCACGATCCGCCGCCCGAGCCCGCGGGGCGTGGCATCCGGGACTGGCTTGAGATCGTTCTTCGCCGGCAGGCCGCCGAAAACGCGATCGATGAGCTCGCCGGCCGTTTTCTCGTCGACGTCGCCGACGATCGAGACTTTCAACTCGTTACGGGCGAAGACCCGACGCACATAATCGCGTAGATCATCGACCGTAACCCGCGCCATCGTCTCCAACGTGCCCTTCGTCTCACGCCCGTAAGGATGGCCAGGAAACGCCGTTTGCCACCAGCGGCGACTGGCGAGATCGTTGGGATTCGTGATGTCGCGCCGCAGAACAGACAATTCCTGCTCGCGAACCCGCTCGACGGCCTCGGCATCGAAACGCGGCTTGGTCAAAGCAAGCCGCAGCAGGTCGACGGCCTCGTCGCGATGCTCGTTCAGCGCACGTAGCGAGCCGTGAAAGGTGTCGCGGCCAACCTGAAAGCCAAGCTCGATTGCGTGGTTTTCCAGCCGCTCATGAAAGGTCTTGCTGTCCAGCTCGCCCGCGCCTTCGTCCAGCAGATCGGCGGCGAAATGCGCTGCCCCGGACTTGTCGGCGTCGTCCTGGCTGGCTCCGCCATGGAAAGCGTAATTCATCGTGATCAGCGGCACCGACTTCTCGCGCACAAGCCAGGCTTCGATTCCTGACGGACTCACGATCTTTTCGATCGTCATCGCCAACGCGACATTTGGTAGGGCGATCAGCACCGCCGCGGCGAAAAACATGCATGCGCGCCGGATCATGACCGCCTCTCCGCCTGCGGGCTTTTGTCCTTGACCAGATAGCCGGTGACCGACCGCTGCTTTTCGAGCCATTGCTTTGCCGCGCCTTGCACCTGCTCGGCGGTGACGGCGCGGATCCGATCCGTCCAGCTTCGCACGTCGTTGACGGTTGCACCGGTCGTGAGCGCCGCACCGTACCAGCGCGCCATGGCCGCCTGGTTGTCCTGCGCATAAACGGCATCCGCAATCAAACGCGTTTTGGTCCGTTCCAGTTCTTCCGGCGTCACGCCCTTGTCGATGATCTGCGCAATGACCGCGTCGATTTCCGATTCAAGCTGCTGCAGCGTGACACCGGGGCGCGGTCCGCCTACGACCCCGAATTTCGACAAATCGAGCGCGTTGGCGTCGTACCAGGCGCTCGCCATGACGGCCATCTGCTTGTCGACGACAAGCGCACGATAAAGGCGGCTGTTCGAGCCGCTGCCGAGAATGTGCGAGAGCACTTCAAGCGCTTCCGATTCGCCGCGCTTTCCTGTCCGGAAGGAAGGCACCAGGTATTCACGCTGCAAAGTCGGCATCTCGACCCGCGGGTCTGCGAGCGTGAGCGAGCGCACCGCGACCGGCGGTGGCTCTTCCGGCCGTACACGCGGAGCCACCGTGCCGTGACGTGGAATTTTCCCGTAGGTCTCTTCCACCATCGTCCGCACCTTGAGCGGATCGACGTCCCCGGCGATCACCACGATCGCGTTGTTCGGCGCATAAAACCGCCGATAGAAGCCGATGGCATCGTCGCGCGACAGCTGCTCCATTTCATGGCGCCAGCCGATTACCGGCTTGCCATAGGGATGATTGAGATAGAGCGCGGCGTCGATCTGTTCGCCGAGGCGCGCACGCGGGTTGTTGCCGACGCGCTGGTTCTGCTCCTCGAGAATGACGTGGCGCTCGGGCAAGACGACGTCGTCGGTGAGCTGGAGCCCCGTCATGCGGTCGGCTTCGAACTCCATCACTGTCCGAAGCTGCTCGCTCGGCACGCGCTGGAAGTACCCGGTGTAGTCCTGCGACGTGAAGGCGTTCTCCTGACCGCCGATGCGGGCGACCACCTGTGAGAATTTTCCGGCTGGGTTTTTCGCCGTGCCCTTGAACATCAGGTGCTCGAGAAAATGCGCAAGACCCGATTTTCCCGGCGTCTCGTCAGCCGCGCCGACCTTGTACCAGATCATGTGCGTGACGACCGGCGCCCGATGGTCGGGGATCACGACCAGCGCCAATCCATTGCCCAATTGGAAATCGGAAATCTGCGCACCATTGGTGGCGGACTGCGCACTGCTCGCGACCGCCAGTAACGCAGCCATGGCTGCTGCGGTGATCAATCGATTCGGCACGGATTGGCCTTTTTGCCTTTGCTGGCGCTGGAGATGGCCTTACGCCGCTACAATGACGCGGATCAATCGCGAAGCCCGCGACCCTTGCAACCTCAGCGATTTAGACTCGGGTCGGCGCGATCCCTGTAATCATTGTAGGCCTTCGCCGGAGCTGCACCCGTGGCGAGACCATAGGGCTGATCCGGCGATGGGGTCTGGTAGCCCGTCGGCGGTTCAGTCAACGAAGTGCGCGGCGGCTCGCCGGTAAATTTCGCCTGCTCTTCTTTTTTCTTGCCGAACATCGCGTCATAAAGACTTCCCTTGTACCCGAGCTCCGACGGGGGCAGCTGACTGCTGAAGCCGGATGCAGGCGCCTGATAGCCGTCGTCGGTCCGGGCCGCCTGCTGCCGCTTCTGTTTGCCGCGAGCGCCCGGCGTCAGCTGATCGGGACGCAGGGGATTCTGCTCGCGCTCTCGCTCGTCGCTGACGTTGCGGTTTTTCTCCATCGCCGCTTCGCGCTTGCGGCGCTCCACGTCGGGATCCTTGGGCCAGGCAGGATTGTTCGTTGCCCCATCGCTTCTCTCGGGCGGCAAAAGATCGCGGCCCGGCGGGATCACGAGCGGCGCCCGTTCCTGATAATTAATGGTCGCCTCGCCGTCGCGCTTGAGGCCGAGTCCGCCCATGATGCTGTTCATGATTTTCTGGTCGAACGTCGGTTCATCGTCGGCGGCGCGTACGGGACCTGAGCCCAGGACCGCAGCGGCGCCAAAGACCAGCAGGCTGGCCGTGCAACCTTTGAAGATCTTGCTCAAACGCATGGTGCTCATCCGGAACCGGACCTTTGAAACCGTTGAATTTTCGCGACTCTTGCGGCGGATCAGGGCGCTTTTGCGGCGCGGTCCATTACAAGGGATTCATACAACAGGCCAATAACCCCGGCAACGATGGCCACGTCGGCAAGGTTAAATACATACCAATTGAACCGCCAATTGTCGGTGGAAATGTGAAAATACACGAAATCGGCAACCCAGCCATAAGCCAGGCGGTCGATGGCATTGCCGAAGGCGCCGCCGATGATCAGGCCAAGGGCCAGCGCGGTAAGCCGATTCTTCGCATGCGCAAGCCACAGCCACAGCAGAATCACGGCACCGGCCTTGAACGCCAGTAGCACCCATTGCCCCAGCGGTCCCTGCGTCTGGAACAATCCATAACTGATGCCCGTGTTGCGTGTGAGGACGAAATCGAAAAACGGTCCTAAGCGGATAGGATGGGCGGCAAGATCGTGGACAAACAGAAGATACAGCTTGCTTGCTTGATCAATAAGACAGACGACCGCCGCGACAGCAAATCCGAAGCGCGTTTGTGGGCCGGACAGTGTCATCGTTCGATCGACTACTCCGCCGCCTTGCGCGTGGCTTCCCATTCCCGCAAGGCCTGCGCGTCACG
>DASSSM010000083.1:0-7652 GCA_035708425.1 Pseudolabrys sp. | reverse complement strand
GCCAATTTGCGCAGCAGCTTGACCACCATCCGCTGCTCTTCTGCGGTAAGCGGAGTGAGCGTCGCAGCGGTTATGCTGGCCGCAACCTGCATCGCCCCCTCGGTTGCGCGCCGCCCGCGGTCGGTGAGCGCGACCGCCCGTCGGCGGCGGTCTTTGGGATCGCTGAGTGCAGTCACAAAGCCGCGCAAATGCAGGCGATCAACCACGCCCTTGATGGTCGCCGCATCGAGATAAATAAGCCGGCCGAGATAATTTTGCGAACACGGACCAACCTCGTAGAGCTTGGCGAGCGCGGCAAACTGCGTCTGCGTGAGGCCCTCAATCATGCGCGAAGTGAAGATCGACGTATGGCGTTGCATCGCGATGCGCATGAGGAACCCGACCTGGTCATCAAGCACATAGCGATCTTCAGATATGTCGGGCTGGGCTATGACTTTCAGTTTTTCCTGCCGCAGTGTTTTCATGGTCCTCTTCCACCTGAACGACACCATCCTATACCGTTAGATAAGTCCTTTGCACCTCCGGGTTGGCGTCGAGCTCGACGGCCGAGCCCTGCCAATGAATTTGACCCTTTTCCAGAACGTAGACCCGGTCTGACACGAGGCGGGCAAAATGGATGTTCTGTTCCGACAGCAGGATCGACAAACCCTGCTTTTTCAGCTCGAGAATTGTGTTCGCCATCTGCTCGACAATCAGTGGCGCCACGCCTTCGGAAGGCTCGTCGAGCAGAACCAGCAGCGGATTGCCCATCAGCGTGCGAGCGACCGTGAGCATTTGCTGCTCGCCGCCGCTCATGCGGCCTCCGAGCCGGTCGGGCATTTCGGCCAGATTGGGAAACAGCCTGAACAGCTGATCGGGTGTCCAGGACGGAGCCGGTCTTCCGTCGGCGAAGTGCCGCGCCGACTGACGGCCGACGTCGAGATTTTCCATCACCGTAAGATCGACAAAGATCCGCCGGTCCTCGGGAGTGAATCCGAGGCCGCGGCGCGCGATCTCGAACGGTTTCCGATTTGAGATGTCCTCACCATTGAAGCTCACCGTGCCCTGGCGGCGCGCCATGAGGCCCATGATGGTCTTCATGGTGGTGGACTTGCCGGCGCCGTTGCGCCCCATCATCGCCACGACCTCGCCCCGGTTCACCTGGAAGTTCAGGTCATACAGGATGCGCGCGGCGCCGTACCAGGCGCTCAGGTTCTCGGCCACAAGCATGGCTTCGCTCATGACGATGCTCCTGTGGCGAAAGTCTTGCCAGTCCCGAAATAGACCTCGCGCACCTTCGGATGATCCCGGATGGAGGCCGCATTTCCGTCCGCAATCAGACGGCCGCGCGCCAGCACAATAATACGGTCCGCAAAAGCGAATACGACGTCCATCGAATGCTCGGTGAACAGCACCGAAATCTTCCGCTCCACGACCAGCTTCTTGACCAGCGCGATCAGATCGTTGCGCTCGCGCGGCGCCATGCCGGCGGTCGGTTCATCCATCAGCAAAAGGCGTGGCTCGTTTGCAAGCGCAATGGCAAGTTCAATGCGCTTGATGTCGCCATAGGCCAGCTCGCGGCTGGGCCGGTCTGCTGCCTCGCGCATCCCGACCTGTTCAAGCAGGTTGAGGGCACGATCACGATGCATCTGGGCGGCAGCGCGCCACAACTGGTAGGTCTCGTGGCCGTGCGAGATCAGCGCCATCTGCACATTTTCGATGACGGTCATCGAGCTGAACGTGGCGGCGACCTGAAAGGTCCGGCCGACGCCGAGTCGCCACACCGCTCGCGGCTCCAGGCCTGCGATATTGCGGCCCTCGAAGAGAACTTCTCCGGAATCCGGTGTGAGCTGCCCGTTGATCATATTGAAGCAGGTCGACTTGCCTGCGCCGTTGGGCCCGATCATCGCAAGAAATTCGCCCTGCGCGATCTCAAAGCTGACATTGTTGACGGCATGCACGCCGCCGAATGCCTTGGACAATGAGCGGATGGCCAGCACACTCACGGCTTCGCCCCCGCTTTGCGCCAGACCGAGGAGAAGGCGCCGACGATACCTTGCGGAAAAGCCAGCACGAGAAGCAGAATGATAATGCCGAGCAGGGCCCGCCAGTACTCGGTCTGGCGCATGACCGTGTCCTGCAATGTCGCAAAGACCGACGCCCCGACGATCGGCCCGGTCAGCGTCTGGATGCCGCCGAGCAGCACCATGACGAGGCCGTCAATCGACCGGCCGACGTGGATCGTCTCCGGCGAGATCGAGCCTTTTGCAAAGGCAAAGAGCCCGCCCGCCACACCGCAGACGCCGCCGGCAATTGCAAAGCCCAGCCAGTGCACGCGTTTGACGTCGATGCCGATGGCTTCGGCGCGCAACGGTGAATCGCGGCCAGCGCGCATCGCATAGCCGAAGGGCGCGAACAAAAAGCGGCGCAGCATGAGGACGCCGATCACGGCGAGCACCAGGCTCAGCAGGAAATAGACCCAGGCCTTGTCGAAGGGCGGCGGCGGCCACACCCCGATCACGCCGTTCGAACCACCGGTCAGCGCTTCCCATTGGAAGACCAAAGCCCAGACGATCTGCGCGAAGGCGAGCGTCAGCATGGCGAGGTAGACGCCGGAGAGCCGCACCGCGAACCACCCGAACAGCAGTGCTCCGACAAGCGCGACGAGCGGCGCGGCAACGAGCGCGAGGCCCATAGGGACCGCCACCCATTTCACCAGTAGCGCCGCGCCGTAGGCCCCAAGCCCGAAATAGGCGGCATGGCCGAATGAATGCATGCCGCCGGGGCCCATGATGAAGTGCAGCGAGGTCGCGAAGATGATGGCGATCAATACATCGATGCCGAGGATCAGCAGATAGGGCGAACCCTGCGCGAGCAACGGCAGGCAGAACAGCAACGCAAGAACGGCGGCGCCGAGTATCTTGAGCGCAGGTGTCGCCGGGCGGATCGGGTCTTCCGGCTCCGCAACCGAACGGACCTGCCCTTGTGGGCGGCCGAGCAGGCCGTAGGGGCGCACGATCAGCACCACCGCCATCACCAGGAATTCGGCGACCAGCGTCAGCTTCGAAAAGTTGACGGTCACGAAGCCGAGATCGACCACGCCGATGCCGATGCAGATCGCCTTCACCTCGGCGATGATCACGGCGGCAAGATAGGCGCCTGTGATGGAGCCCATGCCGCCGACGACAACGACAACGAAGGCATCGCCGATCGCGACCAGGTCGGTCGCGAGATTTGCCGGCTCGCGGGCGACCTGCAAAGCGCCGCCGAGGCCCGCTAGCATCGAACCCACCGCAAACACGGACGTGAACAGCAGCGCCTGGTTGACGCCCAGCGCGCTCACCATTTCCCGGTCCTGCGTCGCAGCGCGCACCAGGCGGCCGAAGCGCGTGCGGGCGAGCGCGAAATGCAATATCAGCAGCACGAGCGGGCCGATGAGGATGAGGAACACATCATAGGTCGGCAACCGGCGGCCGAGCACCTCGATCGAGCCGCGCAGGCCCGGGGCGCGCGGGCCGAGCAGATCTTCCGGACCCCACAGCCAAAGGGCCGCGTCATTAATGATCAGGACCAATGCGAAGGTTGCGAGCAGCTGGAACAGCTCGGGTGCCCGGTAGATGCGCCGCAGCAGCGCGACCTCGATGAACGCGCCGATCACTCCCACAACGAGCGCCGTGGCGATGATTCCGCCCCAAAATCCGAACGCGCCGCCAATATGCGTGGCGAACGAATAGGCAATATAGGTCCCCAGCATGTACAGGGACCCGTGAGCGATGTTGATGATGCGGGAGACGCCGAAAATCAGCGACAGGCCGACGGCGACAAAGAATAGACCCGAGGCAGTGGAGAGCCCGTTGAGCGCCTGAAAAAGAAATGCGCTGAAGGTCATAAAAAGTCACCTCTCCCCGCAAAGCGGGGAGAGGTTAACGAAGGACGCCACGAACGAAAACCTAGTTCGATTCGACCGGCCGGAGCTGTTTCACCTCGGCGTCGCTTGGCAGCACGGATGCGCCGTCGACATATTTGAAGTCGGCCATGGTGCCCTTGCCGCCCTCGAGGACGATCTTGCCGACATAGGCACCCATCGTCGCCTGATGGTCGCTGGCGCGATAGACGAATGGCCCGAACGGGCTGTCGACCTTCAGGCCCTTGAATGCCTCGACCAGCTTCTCGGTATCGGTCGACTTTGCCTTGGCAATGCCCGCGGCGAGTGAATGCATTGTCACATAGCCGACGACCGAGCCGAGACGCGGATAATCGTTGTACTTCTTCTTGTAGGCATCGACGAAGGCTGTGTGCTCCTTGGTCTTGATCTTGTCCCAGGGATAGCCGGTGACGACCCAGCCAACCGGAGCCTCATCCTTGAGCGGATCAAGATATTCGGGCTCGCCGGAGAGCAGACTCACGACTGTACGATTCTTGAAGACGCCGCGGGTATTGCCCTCACGCACAAACTTGGCGAGGTCACCGCCGAACAGAACGTTGAAGATCGCGTCAGGTTTGGCGTCGTCGATCGCCTGCGCCACCGCGCCGGCATCGATCTTGCCAAGCGGTGGCGCCTGCTCGGTGACGAACTCGACGTCGGGCTGCGCCTTTTTC
The DNA here is from genome assembly GCA_035708425.1 of Pseudolabrys sp. Taxonomy (GTDB): domain Bacteria; phylum Pseudomonadota; class Alphaproteobacteria; order Rhizobiales; family Xanthobacteraceae; genus Pseudolabrys. The sequence continues at coordinate 3,074 of DASSSM010000083.1, read as the reverse complement.
ATCAGCATCTTGAAATTTTCAGCCGCCGACTGGCCGTACTCGAAATTCGGATAGACGAGCGCCCAGCGCTTCTTCTTCGCGCTGGTCGCAGCCGGCATCAGCATCGCGACCTGCATGTAAGTCGTTGCGCGCAGGCGGAACGTGTATTTGTTGCCGTTCTGCCAGGTGATCTTGTCGGTGAGCGGCTCCGCGGCCAGGAAGAAGACCTTCTTCTGTCCGGCGAAGTTCGTCACCGCGAGCCCAATGTGGGACAGGAACGTACCCGCGATCATCGAAACGCCTTCACGCGTGACCAATTCTTCGGCGACGCGTACGGCTTCGCCGGGATTAGCGCCGTCATCACGCGAGATCACTTCCAGCTTCTTGCCGAGGACGCCGCCTTTGGCGTTGATCTCATCGATCGCCATCTCCCAGCCCTTCTTGTAGGGATCGAGGAAGGCCGGCTGCGCCTTGTAACTGTTGAGCTCGCCGATCTTGATTGTTTGCTGCGCGAAGGCCTGGAAAGAAAAGCCGGCGGCGAGGCTGCCGGCGAGCGCGAGAGTGAACACGTGACGCGTCGGTCTCATGACTTAAGCTCCCTGCGTGGCGGCTGACCGCGCTTTCGGCGCGCGCCGCGATTGTCAATGTTCTGTCGCCTGCGGCGGGCGAGCTTGTTTGTACACAAATAGTCCGACCGCCGGGCTGAACTTGTCAAGCGAAGCGACGTCGCTGAACCCCTATTTCGGTATGGTCGGCTAGCCTTTCGGCTTGTCACGGAAACGGTCCATCAATGGCTTATCCTGGCCGCCGTCGATCTCGATCATGGTGCCATTGACCATTTCCATCAGCGGGGATGCGAGCATGGTGACAAGATTTGCCACTTCCTCGACCTCCGCAATGCGGCCCATTGGGATCGATGCTGGGGCGAGTTTGTCGGCTTCCTCGTAGGAAATCTTCATGTCGCGCGACATCGCCTTGACCAGACCTGCCCACCGCTCGGTCCGCACCGGCCCTGGATTGACCGCGACGAAGCTGATGCCGTTCTTGCCGTACTGCCCGGCCAGCGACAACGTCAGGTTCTGCCCTGCGGCATTGGCCGCCCCCGGGCAGATTTCCCAATAAGACGGCTTCACGCCGTCATTGCCGATCAGGTTCACGACCCGGCCGCCGCCCTGCTTCACCATGATCGGCAGCACGTAGCGCAGGCAGCGCACGTAACCCATGAACTTGAGCTGGAGGCCCTTCTCCCAATCGTCCTCGGTGAGATGCTCGATGACGCCGCCGGCTGCCGAGCCGGCATTATTGACCATGATGTCGACACGTCCGAGCGCCTTGTGGCCCTGCTCGATGAAGCTTTTCGCGTCCTTGTCCTGACGCAGATCGGCGGGGATGGCGACGATCTTGCGGCCGGTCGCCTTGGCGATTTCGCCGGCCACCGCCTCCAGCGGCTCCTTACGCCGTGCACAAATGGCAACATCGACGCCTTCCTTCGCCAGGGCCAGCGCGATCCCCTTCCCGATGCCTTCGCTGCCGCCAGTGACCAGCGCGGTCTTGCCTTTAAGCTTGAGGTCCATCGCTCTCTCCCGGTTCCTAAAGTGGTTTGTGCGCAAGCCAGCGGCCCGCCTCGGCATCGGCAAACAGTTCGGCCAGCGCGGCGTTGAATTTTTCGGGTTCCTCGCTGGTAAGGGTGTGGCCGGTGCGCGGGACGATCATGAGCCCCGCGGTTGGCACCGTACGGCGCAGGAAAATGCTGGCGTCGACGCACCAGTCATCCTCGTCGCCGACAATAATCAGCAGGGGCACGGAAAATTTTTTAAGGTCCGCTTCCATGTCCCACAGCGTCGGCCGCTTGGCCTGCAGATTCATCATGGTCAGCGCGTGGCCTTGCGCGGAATGCTCGCTCAGGATTCGCACGAATTCCGCATAGCCTCGCGGGTCCTTGTTCTTGTGCGCCTGACGCGTGGGGCCATCAGCGTAACGCGCCGCGGCGGTCTTGATGTCGGTGGAGGCAAACATCTTACCGGTCTCGCGTGACGCCGCGCGGGTTTCCTCCACAACCTTCTTATCCGCACTCGACCCGTAGCCGCAGCCTGCGGCTGTCATCGAAATGCAGCGTTGCGGATGTCGAATGCCGACGTGCAGCGCCGTCAGCGAGCCCATCGAATGGCCAACGATGTGCGCTTTGTCGATCTTGAGCGCATCCATGACGGCGATGACGTCTTCGTTGAAGCAATCCTGGCTGTATTTGTCCGGATCGTCTGGAACGTCGGATGGCGGATAGCCGCGCTGGCTGTAGGTGACGCAGCGGTGTGACCGCGAGAAGCGCCGCATTTGCGGCTCCCAGGTGCGGTAGTCCGCCGCATATTCATGCACGAAAACAACCGGCGTGCCCTGCCCTGCTTCCTCATAGTAGAGCCGCGTCCCGTCTCGCGCGGTGATATGCGGCATCACGCCCTCCACTCACTGGTGTCCAATTATTTGCACGCAAACGAAAGCGGAGTAAAGTCGCGCTCGCCTTTGAGCAAGCTGACGCGCAAGATCGCTGCTCGAAAGATGCAAGGGGGAACGCCATGGCCAAGATGTCTCGACGGGGATTTGCTGCCGTATTCGCGTGCGCGGCGGCACTGACTTTGAATTTCGCCTCGGGCGTGCAAGCGCAACAGAAGCCGGTCATCAAGGTGTCGAGCCTCACCTTGCCGGTGTTCAACCCTCTGGTGTGGAACATCATGAAAGCGCGCGGCATCGACGCCAAGCATGGCTTCGAGCTCGACGCCAAGGCTTATCCATCCATCTCGGCCTTCTACGCGGCCTTCGCGACCGGCGAGACCGACGTGCTCATCGGCGGCCCGACCATCCTGCAAAAGCTCTATCAGGAAGGCGTGCCAGTGCGGATCATCGCCACCGGCTTCACGCTCGCCGACCTTGTGATCTTCGCCAAGGACGAAAAGATCAAGTCTCTCGCCGATCTCAAGGGCAAGCAGCTTGCCATCGACATGGGCGGCTCGCAGTTCCAGGTGACGAAGATCTACGCCAACGCCAAGGGCATCGATCTCGGCAAGGACATCATCACCGTGAACGCGAACTTCGCCGTTGCG
>DASSSM010000082.1:0-8267 GCA_035708425.1 Pseudolabrys sp. | reverse complement strand
CGATCGCTCCCTGCTTGTCGCCCACTCCAAACCAGAGTTTGTAAACCGCAAAGATTGCGACGAGCGCGCCAACGACAACGAAATTGATTTTTGCCGATGGGTTCTGCAAGTGAAGCAGCCATGACGCGGCGATCAGCCAGCCTCCAACGAGTACGTTGATCCACTCTTCCCACAGGCGAAACGGCGAGATCGTCAGCATCTCCGTGCATATAAGAACTATCCCCGACAGGACGGCGACATATGTTGCCGTCAGGTCGTCACCGAATTTCAAGGGACCCGGCGAGATGCACAGCCAGATCGCGAGCAGCCAGCCGCACCAATTTTCCCATTGTAACGGTGGATTAAAACGCACTTTGGTCACGTGAGCCTCCTGTCATCGTATAAGGGTTGCCGTCCATTGCACGAGCTGGGTGGCGCATTTGCTGAACGCCTCGTTCAGCGCATCAACCGTTCCGGCCGCATTCACGGATTTCGGTGCCGAGTTGCATTCGAAGATACGCGTGCCAAGCAGGCGGCCATTCGTCGAAACGATCTTGGCGCCAAATTCGACCTCGGCAGAGGGCGCAGCAGACGCCGACAGTTGAAACTTTCTCAGGTCAAGAAAGAGTTGGTTGTCGGCCGTCACGTTTTCCGAGGACCGTGCAACTGCAAGTCCGGCATTTTCGAAACTCTGGATTATTTTTTCCTGCACGAGCTTGGGCGTGCTGTCGCTCCACTCGGCCCCTGCAAAGGTCGGGTCTTCGTTGCCGTCTGGCCGCACCAGAATTTTGCGGGTCTCGAACATGAGAAGCGACGCAGGATCGGCGACGGTCAGGGGCCCCCGCGGCTTGTCCAAAGACGGAAAGGTCTTGGGCGCGGCCAGATCGTAGACGACGCGTGGTGCGTTGGCAGCACTGCCACCGGTAAGGCGTTCCAGGCCACTGACGATACTGTCAAGCTTGTCGGAATTGCGCGCCAGAGCCGCCGAAAACGTATTGAGGTTTGCAATGGTGGTGCGAAGCGGTTCCGCATTGTCGGCCAGAATAACGTCAAGCCGCCGCAAGGCGTCGCGTGCTGCGGTGGTCATGCTTTGACCCGCGAGCGGGTCGGCGGTCAGCGTGGCCGGCTGCCCTCGGGTTGCGCTCAGCGGCTTGCTGCCGCCTTGCAGGGCGACTACGGGGACGCCGGTCAGACCCTGAAAATCCAGGCCGACTTTGGTGTCGGCGCGCACCGGCGTGTTTGCGGCTACGGCAATTATCGCCGTCACGCGATTGGGATTGTTGGCATCGAGCTCCAGAGCGGTGACTTCGCCGACGCGAATTCCGTTGAACAGAACCGCCGCACCCGTCAGTAAGCCCGATACCGTATTTTCGAAGTGAATCCGGTAGGTCGTCCGCTCGGTCAGGCTCCCGGTATTGTGCAGCCAGTACACAAAGCCAAAGCCGGCAGCAATTACAGCCAGGACGAACGCGCCGATCAGAATATAGGGTGCCCGGATTTCCATGGGTCCTCAGTGGCTTGGTGTCGCGCGGGTCCGTGCGCGGGCGTTGTGAAAATAAGATCTGACCCAGGGGTGTTGCGAGCCGATGAGTTGCTCGATCGGCCCCACCTCGACGATTTTCCCGTCGGAGAGGGCGGCGACGCGATCGCAAACCGTGTTCAAACTATCCAGATCGTGCGTCACCATAAAGACGGTGAGGCCAAGCGTCTGTTGCAGTGTCGAAATCAGCGCGTCGAAATCGCTGGCCGAGATCGGGTCAAGGCCGGACGTAGGTTCATCGAGAAACACGATCTCGGGATCGAGCGCGAGAGCGCGCGCCAGCGCCGCGCGTTTTGTCATTCCGCCGGACAGCTCCGAGGGAAACTTATTTCCGTCATCGGGGGACAGCCCGACCATTTCAAGCTTTGCCGTCGCGAGCTCGTCGAGCAAAGTCGGCGAAATTTCCAGATTCTCGCGCATCGGAAATTGCACGTTTTGCTGGACGGTGAGCGAGGAAAACAACGCGCCCTGCTGGAACAGGATGCCCCAATGCCGGCCGATATCCTGCATGGCGGCGGTGTCTCCGTAGTCGGTTTCTGTGCCCATAACCGCGATGCGGCCCTGGCGCGGTGGAATCAGACCAATGATGGTTCGCAGCAGGACCGATTTTCCGCCGCCCGATGCTCCGACCAGGCCGAGGATCTCGCCGCGACGGACGTCAAGCGAAAGCCCGTCGAGCACGTTCTTTTCCCCGAATCCAACGGTCAGGTTGCGCACCGAAATTGCAGGCGTCTGAGACGGGTCCGGCATTGCACTCACATTCCGATCGAGGCGAAAAAGATCGCAAACAGGCCGTCAAGAACAATGACCAGAAAAATCGACTTCACGACCGACGTCGTTGTCTGCAATCCTAACGATTCGGCGCTGCCTTTGACGCGAAACCCCTCGCTGCATGCGACCGTGCCGATGACAAGCGCCATGAATGGCGCCTTGATGATACCAACTTCAAAGTGAGTCACCGATACCGCTTCACGAAGGCGGGCTATAAAAATGTCGGGGCTCATGCCGCCGTAAAACCACGCGACCAGTCCGCCTCCATAGAGCGCCGCCATCGACCCCAGAAAGGTCAGGATCGGCAGGGCGCAGACCAAGGCAATCACTCTCGGGAGCACCAATATGCTGACCGGATCGCGGCCCATGGTGCGCAGGGCATCGATTTCTTCCCGCATTTTCATGGAGCCGAGCTCGGCCGTGTAGGCGCTGCCGGACCGGCCGGCGACCATGATCGATACGATCAGCACGCCGATTTCGCGCAAGACGAGGATGCCGACCATGTCGACGACGTAGGCATCCGCTCCAAATTTCCGGAAGTGGAAAATCCCCTGCTGGGCAATGATGCCTCCGATCAGGAACGTGATTAGAAAGATGATCGGAACCGCCTGCCAGCCGACGCGATACAGGTGATATACGGTGGATGTCGCGCGCAGCGAGCGAGGCCGTAATACCGCGCCGCCCAAAGATGCGCCAATAGCGCCAAGCATCGCGAGGAAGTACCCGAAATCCGTGTAGAGACCGGCGGTGGCGCGGCCGATGTGCTCAAGCCCGACCGCCAATCTGTTTCGTTCGGGTTGCAGAACGGGCGGACGCCGATTGACGTCATGTATCTTTTCGAGAAGACCGCGAAACCGCTCCGGCACTCCGACCAGCGTCGGTTTCAGGTCCTGGAGCTGGTAGCGCCGGATGACTCGTTCCAACAGCCAGGCGCCGAGCGTGTCGAGATGCTCGACCCTGGAAAGGTCAATGACCACATTTTTTCTCTGTGCATCGATCGTCGGAAGAGCTGCCGCAAGTCGCTCAAGCGAGACCGATTGCGCGGCGGTCCATGGACCGCTTGCAATCAAGCTTGCCGGCGCTCCGCCGCGGGTGAGTGTTGGGTCGCTCATCGCTCGCCATCCGTATTTTGCTGTTATGTGCGCCTACAAAAGAACAAATGTTTTGAGGCAGATCAACGCAAAAGGCACGGCAGAGCTGGAACAGAGGGCGAGGGCCCGTGAAATCGAGCCGATATGTGATTCAAAATGCAAAGCAAAAAGTGCGCTGCCTGGGCAGCGCACCTTTTAAATAAGCGATGTCACGCAGCCGATTTTACCTCGATCTTTTTGGCCTGCGCGGGCGCCGGCTTTGGAATCGTCACCTTGAGCACGCCCTTCGCTATATTCGCCTTGATGGCATCAGGGCTGACGCCCTCCGGCAACTCAAGCGTACGTTCGAACGAACCGTAGCTGCGCTCGACAAGCCGATAGTTCTTATCCTTCTGCTCCTTTTCCGCCTTTTTCTCACCTCGGATGGTGAGCAGATTGTCGGACATGTTGATTTGTACGTCCTTCTCCTCAAGTCCCGGCAATTCAGCCGTGATCTCGATTTCCTTGTCGGTTTCGCTGACATCCATGCTCGGCATCAACGCGGTGGCGCCGTTGCCGGAAAAAGTCGGGAACCCGCGGGTGAAATCATCGAAGAGCCGATCAATCTCACGCTGCAAGGAAACGAAGGGACTGGTGGCAACCGATCGGTCGCGGCCAACAGGTAAAAGTGATTTCAGGTTCATGCATGCCTCCATCATTCTCTCTGCGAATATGCTGCTTTTTCCAGGCAGCAATAAATTGTCTACAAGGTGTCTAGTGCCGTGCCTTGAGACAGGTCAAAAACTTAAGTTGTCCTCGCTTCATCCCTCGGCTCGATGACCATGCCGGAGGTCGGTTCAACCCACACCATGTGATCTTTCACGGCCTTGACACCGGGGATGTTTTCCGCAGCAACTTTCAACGCCTCACGCTGGCGGTCGTCGATAATCACACCCCAAAGTTCCACCACTCCGTCGCGGACAACGACATTGACCATCGCCGCCGGCGCCCAGCTCTCGTTTTGCATTTCCGACAGCAGCGTTTCGCGGATGGCCGCGTCGTTCTTTGCCGATTTTTGTTCAGCGCGGGCAAGGCTGACCATCGCATGCATGAGATTGGAGCGCGTCACCATTCCCACGACCTTCTTGCCGCGCATGACGGGCACACGCTTGATGCGGCGGCGCTCCATCAATTCCACGATTTCTTCAAGGTTCGTGTCTTCGGTGACGGTATGAACATCCGTCGTCATGACTTCGGTAACCTTGCTGCCATGCGAATGAGAGTACTCGACAGCAAGTCTGCCGGGACCCATGAGGAATTCGAGCCAGCGTGAACGTCTGCGCTCGGTACCGGTTTCCCGACGGCGGAGGAAATCACCCTCTGACAGAATGCCGACAAGCTCTCCACCGTGGTCGATCACGGGCAGACCGCTGATGTGGTGTTGAAGCATTTGCCGCGCTGCCTGAAGGATCGTGACATTCGGCTGCACCGAGATGACGGTGCTGGTCATTACGTCTTTGGCTTTCATGGCAAGCCTCCAAGATTTTTCTAAGATACGACCAAACGGCCCGCACCATGTTGACCCAGATCAAACGTCCAGTTTGAGTTCACCGGTATAGGTGCATCGTCACGTTGGAGGTCAGTATGGCCAACAAACGACGGTCTCAACGCAGGGCCAAGCCGGGCAGCCGCAGCACCGGCCGTTACTTTCATATTGCGGTCCGGCCTGCCCGCGAGTTTGTCAGGTTCCGCATTCAGGACATCGGCAGACGCGGCGGTGTCCAGCGGCTGGCGGGGCAACGTGGGAACGGCACGTGGGATACACAAAAGTGGCTGATCGAGAAGACCGACGCCCATATTGAAAATGACCAACTTGTCCCGGACAGCGCCGAGGCGAGAAAAGTGCTCGCCAACCTTGGTTCAACTCCGGTCCACGTCACCGGTGATCGCTTCAAGGCGAAGCCGCGTCGCAACATTCCGGAGGCTGAAAAGCCCACGCCTGCCATGCGCCAGGCCCAGATGAAAAATATCAAGAAGGCACAAGCTGCTGTCAGGCGACGCAAAGGGGTGCTTTCGAGAAAAGCGAAAAAAACGGCCAGATAGTCGCGAGCTCACGATGCGTAATACGCCGCGATCCGTCTTTGCGCTCGACGCCACAAAAGATCTGGGCTTGAAAATTGCGGCGGCCCTGGGTGTGGCACTGGCACGCCATGAGGAGCGCGAATTCGAGGACGGCGAACATAAAGCACGGCCGCTTGATGACGTGAGCGACGCGGATGTCTACGTTGTGCAGAGTTTGCACAGCGGTCCGCAGCAAAGCGCGAACGACAAGCTTTGCCGTTTGTTGTTTTTCATTGGGGCACTAAAAGATGCCGGCGCTTTGCGGGTAACAGCGCTGATTCCCTACCTTTGCTATGCTCGAAAAGACCGCCGTACCAAACCAAATGATCCGGTTACGACACGGTATATTGGTACGATGTTTGATGCTCTGGGCGCAGATTGTGTCGTCACTCTTGAGGTCCACAACCCCGCCGCATTCGAAAATGCCTTCCGTTGTCGGACTGTCGCTCTGACCGGCACGCCGTTTTTTGTAGACCATGTCAAGAACACATTGTCAGATGCGAAGTTGGCGATCATTTCTCCGGATGCCGGGGGTATGAAGCGGGCAGAATTGCTGCGCGAAAATCTGGAACATGCTCTCGGCCGTCCCATCGGCAAAGGTCTCGCGGAGAAACACCGCAGCGCTGGGGTTGTCTCGGGCGACTTGTTTGCCGGCGATGTGGCGGGCGCTACGGCATTGATAGTCGACGATCTCATCAGTACCGGAGGAACCTTGTTACGTGCGGCCCGTTCGGCGCGCAGCGCCGGTGCCAAAAGCGTGATCGCGCTTGTCACCCATGGTTTGTTCATGGCCGGCTCAAGTGACGTTTTGGCCGATCCAGCACTTGACCGAATCGTCACTACCGATGCGGTGCCGCCTTTTCGACTGGACAATCCCGCGCACAACAAAAAGCTGGTGATGTTGCCAGTCGCTTCCCTTTTCGCGGAGACGATCCGGCGCTTGCACGAAGGCCGTAGTCTCGCTGACCTCGTCGTATTCTGAGAAAGAACGCGAGTTTGCGAGCACTTTTTTCGGCCAGGTCGAGATAAACGGCACAAAGCCGCGGCCATTTCTCGGGCGTGCGAGGGTGTTCTTCCAGCAAATGTGCGATGGCGAGCCGAGCGCGAAGCGTGGCGCGGTGACAGTAATAGAAAGTAAAAAGTTCATCGGCCGGTCCGTCGCGGAGCAGGTATTTCAGCCGTTGCCAAAGATAGCTTCCAGCCCAGGCTACTTTGAGCCGGTCGCATTCGAGAGCAAGAAATGCGATTTCATCGAACGGATCAACCACGCGGAGCCGGGAGTTGAATTCGAGGCAGTCGATGATTCTGACCTTGTCGTCCAACCAGATATGCTCCGGCCTCAGATCGCCGTGGCCGTCCACGATCCGGCGGTGGCGCAATCGCGCGATAATCTGTTGACCGCGCGACTTCAAAAAACGGCGTTGAATTGTGTCGATCTGGCGCACCAGGCCGCCGGGAATTCGAAACCGCGGATCAAGCAGGACACGCTTGTTGTAGTCGAAGCTTCTTGTCCAATCGGCCAAATGGATGGAGGGCGGCAAATTAACCGGCGCCGCCGAGCGGTAGAAAAGGGCCAAAGTCTCTACCAGGCGATCAAGTTGGGCCGGTCCGAGACGCCGGGTTTCTATCACGTGGTCGAGCATGAAGCGTTCGTCCAGCCGCTTCATATGCACGAGCCAGTCGACGGGTACGCCATCACCGCCGATCGACAATTGGTCGCCTCGCTTCGTAAGCGGCATGACCCCGAGATACACATCGGCCGCCAGCCTCCGATTCAATTGTAATTCCGCGCGGCAGGCTGCTTCGCGTTTCGCAAGCGTAGAAAAGTCGAGATAGGGAAAGCGGACGGGCTTTTTGAGCTTGTAGACCTGATCGCCGGCGAGGAACACCCAGGACATATGGGTTTCTCGGCGCCCAACGTCGGGCGGCCTGGGACTGTAAGAGTCCGGCCGACTGAGAAAATCCACCTTTGCTGCAAGCGCCAGCTCGGCGCCTTGAATGGGAAGTCCGCGCACGGCCCGCTCCAGCGAGTGGTTGAAATCTAACGCGTTTCTTTCTCTCTCAATTGATACTGGTCAAATCGCCTGGCGTCGCTCGAGGCATACTATTTAAACATCACGCGGGTATCGACATGTCTTCTGCGGTCGTCAGCCACCGTCAACGGACCAAAGAAATCCGGCGAGAGGTCGTCATCGGACCGCTGCGCCTGGCCGGCGATCTGCGGGTGCCTGCTGGCGCCACGGTACTTGTTGTTTTCGCTCATGGCAGCGGCTCGAGTCGCCTGAGCCCGCGCAACACCGCTGTCGCCAGGACATTAAATGAGCAAGGCGTTGCGACACTGCTTTTTGACCTGCTCACGCCGGATGAGGAGCTCGACCGCGCCAATGTTTTCGACATTCCGCTTCTTGCCGAGCGGCTCGTCGATGTCGTCGGCTGGATCGACGAGCAGCCCGACCTTGCCGGACTGCGTCTGGGATTTTTTGGAGCCAGCACCGGCGCGGCCGCGGCTTTGGTCGCAGCGGCAACACTGGGAGCGCGGGTCGGCGCTGTCGTGTCACGCGGTGGCAGGCCCGATCTTGCCGATATGGCACTGGATAACGTCGCCGCACCGACTCTGCTCATCGTTGGCGGTCGCGACGCCGGCGTGATCGAGCTCAACGAGAGCGCCTACGCGAGGCTGAGATGCCGGAAATCAATCGAAATCGTGCCCGGCGCTACTCACCTCTTTCCTGAGCCTGGCGCGATGGAGGCCGTGATCGCGCTGGCCGTGCGCTGGTTCAAGACCT